>JAWSUP010000016.1:0-3588 GCA_033549405.1 Bacillota bacterium
GCGCCAGACTGGGCGGAGAACTACGGTGAGCTTGAAAACTTCACCTTTTCCAGGCTGAGCAAGTCGCTGCGCTTCTCCCAGATGCAGATCGAAACCAACACGCTGCTGGACGGCAAGGGCATCACCATGGACATTTATGACATGCTGGGCAACGGCGTCCTGCTCAGCGAAGGCTACCAGGACATACTGGTGGAAAGCAAGTCCTTCCTGGACACTCTGGTCAACCTTGGCCTCGACAACAGGTGCCAGGCCGGGGTTCACGTCCTGATCGATCCTCGTTGCGCCTATCACCTGCAGACAGTAAAGGGTCAGTCCATGACTGAGCTGTATGCCCACGAACGCAACCTGATGCAGATGCTGGTCCCTTTTGGCCTTGCCACCTGCTACAGCTCCGATCACAACCTCCGTAATAAAGTCGTGGCCGTGGCCGGACAATATTTGCGCAACCGGACAGAAACGGAGATCCGCAGCCTGTTTGCCGGTAATTTCGTGCTGCTCGATGGTGAGGCCGTTCGCACGCTTGTTGATCTGAAACTGGGCGTCCTGGCCGGAGTTGAAAAAACCCGACAGATACCGATGGACAATGGCATCAATGCCTATGAACAAGTCGTTGACGGCAAATCATACTGCGGTTTGACCAAAGCCCGCACTACCATGCAGGTGGGCACCGGCGACTATGTCCAGGTGGACTATCTGTCAAACGCATCGGTACACGCATACACCCATGCTTTTTCACCATATGGCGATGACAACGGACCAGCGATGACCCTGGTCGATGACCATGTTTTTATCTTGCCTTATGAGAACTACGGACCTGCACTGCTCAGTCCCTTTCGACGGGCTGTTCTGCTGGAAGCACTGGGCGGTGCACAGGATGTTCAGCGACCGGTCTGGACGCATACACCCCATACAACACTCATCCAATATGACCTGCCAGGCCGTATGATGCTGGCTCTGGTTAACTTCTCTGGAGACGAGACGCAGCAAACGGTCTTAACGTTCCCCGATGGATTGCCCGTATGGAGCGCTGCCATTCTTTATACGCGAGATTGTCCTGCGGGCATCCCGGCGCCCATTTCTTCTCTTGGCAACGATTTGACCATTGATCGGGAAATGCCCCGCCTCAGTATGATGGTCCTGGAGCTATCGTAACATTCATTTTGTCTGCAGCAAACGGACAGATTTGGCGATGAGCGTGATCATTTCGACGATGAAGCCGAAGACGATCAGGACCGTGATGCCTGTGACCAGTGCGTTTTGCCATGTGAATGACAGCTCTGTGCCGCTGTCGGACAGAAAGGTGTTAATTGTTTTGATGAACTCCGGATTGATGAATGCCGGATCCCGGACGACCCGCAGGCTGACAATCAAGGAAAAACTGTTCTGAACCATGCAGGATAAAGTCAATGGCAAGGTCCAGCGGCCGGTGACGATCTTCAAGGCCTCCAGGATAATGCCCAGAACGATGACCAGGTTGATCCAGATCAATGCAGAAAAGAATCCTTCGCCGAGAAAACCGATTATCATTAGTTCATCACCGGTTTTTTGGTAATAGCCGAACAGCTCAGGATATACGTTGATGATAACCAGGAAAATCAGGGAAAAGATGACATTGGCGATCGGGTCGCTACGCTTGATGCGAAGCTTGGCTTCAGGAACCTGAGGCAGGTCGTCCGGTTTCCACTTCTCTTTTTCCTCCTTGATCCCTTTGCTTATCTCATCAGCGCCATAGCGGTTGATCAGCAGGAAGATCAGTGTGACCATGCCAAAGGCTGAAAGCAATCCCTGGAACAGGCCGCCGGTCAGGCTGCCGAAAGCCTCCCAACCGTTCATCTGACTGTCTGTCACAAGCTGAATGACCGTCGCAATCAGCAGGCCGATGCCGGTTGCAGCCAGAACGATCCGCATTACCAGCCAGTAGGTTTCATATAGCGCCGGTCCGATAACGTATTGGGACGATCCATGGTATTGCCTGGCCAGCTCAGCCGGATCACCCAGTGAAGTCAGCACTGCACGCACAGCCTGCTCGTCCGGTTCGTTTTGGCCTTCGCGCCCCGAGGCTGTGCCATCCTGACCTGTTTGAGTCTTTTTCATTTTCTCCTGCAACAACTCGTCGATCATGGCACGGATTTCTTTTTCGATGTCAGCTTTCTGAGAAGCTGGTACATGACGCACAACTGCATAAACATATCGGTCCATCAGATTCATCGTTCTTCACCCCATCACTCGTTTGTTTCTACATACAAAACAGAATTCATCTGCTGTACAAGCTGTTTCCATTCGGCTTTCATCTTCTCCAGCACCATAACGCCATCTGCACTGAGTATGTAGTATTTGCGTGGCCTTACGTCTTCAGTGTCCCACTGGCTGTCGAGCAGACCTTGCTTCTCCAACCGCCTCATCAGAGGATAAAGCGTTCCAGGTTCGATGGACATGCCCTTGTCAGTGAGATTCTGCAGCAGAGAATAGCCATACTGCTTCTGATCCATTTGACTTAGGACGAACAACACCAGGCTGCCCCGCCTCAGTTCTTGAATCAGGTTCTCTAAAATCTCCTCATGATGTGTCATCAACAATCACCTCGATATCATAATACTGTATGATATACACTAATGTCAATAGTATATTAAAAATTAATCCGCAATAATATTTGCGGCATATTTTATAAAAATGATGACCCTACTGGCTTACGATGGAAGGTTGTGTCTTGTCTGTTTGATGGATAGCTGCGCCTTGCTGTTGAAGAAGGGGGCAGATGGATATATAGTAAAAGGCAAAGCTTCGAAAAACTGAGTGGAACAGGGCAGCCCTATGGGAGAATGCTTTCAGGATGATACTTGAGCTGAATCAGAAAGGACAGGCAAATAATACCGTGGAAGAGAATCGTGAACAGAAGATACATGAAGCCAGTTGTAAATTGACAACACCTGATCGTTACTACCTCCTGAGCAGGAGTTTCAAAGAAAACTGGGTTAACTATGTCTGGCAGAGCCTGGCTGCCGGCTTGTTCTCTTTTGTGGTTATCTGGGTTTTTTCTGAACTCATCGGGTTGATCATTCTTGCCAGCATCGGATCGACCTTTTTTACCGTATTTGCGCTACCCAACAACAGGACTGCGCAGCCCAGGAATGTGATCGGATCTTATCTGATCTGTATCCTGATCGGCCTGGCCTGCTGTTTCATCTCTTCTGCCAGCATCAGCGGCGGGATTGCCGTCGGGGCAGCCGCTTTCCTTATGGTCATTACTGATACAGAGCATCCGCCTGCAGCAGGGGTAGCGCTGGGCCTGGCCTTGAGCCCGTCGATCCAGCTGAACCTGACCGGCGCCGCGCTGGCTGTCATCGCAGCTGTTCTGGCATCGCTATTAAAACGCGCTTTGGCGCCCTGGCTCAAAGACCTGATTTAATTGCAGCTTGTTTTTTACTCACTTTTCGATAGCAGTGTTTATAAGCCTCCCAGCTATGCATGTGTCAGAAAGTTGCATCAATTGTAACCTTGAATGAGCTGGTCCATCACCCAACTGGTCCTTGCAGCGCTGTCTCCATGGCTGGGGCAGATGCCGTTTCCGTTCAGCTCATTGACGATGGT
>JAWSUP010000016.1:3598-24645 GCA_033549405.1 Bacillota bacterium
GGATGTGCAGCGGGTTTTCGATGGAAAATTCGATTCTTTCGCGTTCTGTTGTCAGCACAATGGGTTCCGCACCAAAGGTGGAAAACGACAGCTTGCCTTTACTGCCGATGATTTCATTCAGGTCGCAGTTATCATAGGCAGAAAAGCACCATGTGCCCATTCCCTGCGCGCCTGAGGCAAACATAAATCCGCCGGTCACAATATCTTCGGCCTTATACTGATGGGCCTGATTGGCGGCAAAACCTTTGACTTCCCTGATCGGACCGAGCAGGAAATCCAGAATATCCAGCGTATGGCTGCCCACGTCGAGCAACAAGCCGCCGCCGGACAGCTCCGGAATGACACGCCAGGGCAGTCTGTTCGCTTCAGCTTCCAGTTTCAGTGGCTTGCGGTAATAGTTGACGGTAACAGAGCGCACCTCACCGATAGCTCCTGTCTCGAGCAGTTCTTTGATCTTGAGGAAACGCGGCAATGCCCTGCGGTAATAGGCGACAAACAGCGGAACCTTCACCTGCTTACAAGCTTGGATCATTTCCAGGCACTCGCTGTGATTCATGGCCATCGGCTTTTCCACATAGACCGGTTTGCCCGCCTGGGCGCACTGGATCGTGTAGCTTTTGTGAAAGGCGGGCGGTGTCGCGATATAGACCGCGTCGACTTCCGGATCGCCAATCAGCGCGCCTGCATCGTCATACCACCTGGGTACCTGATGTCGCCGGGCGTAATCCTGAGCCAGGTCACCCTGCCTGCGCATCACGGCGACCAGCTCAGACTGCTTTGCTTTTTGAAAGCCCGGCCCGCTTTTAACCTCAGTCACATCGCCGCAACCGATGATGCCCCAACGGATTGTCATACAATCAACTCCTCAAAATACAGATTGTTTGGCCTGTTACAGCCCCTGTCCCTGCTCGTGCCTTACTGAGATAAGATCGCCTGCAGAATCCCGTGAGCGACCACATATCCAGTTTACCACGGTTTCGGAATATGGACCGCACCTATCAAGGCACTGACGACATTGAACAGTTGCGACGTATCCGTCGTAAGCATGCAACTACACGACAATCTCACTGGTCAGCCATGTCATTGATCTGTGAGACGATCATTTACATCGTCCTGCTATTACGGATACAATAAATGCAGGTAAAACAGGCGAGGTGATCGATATGGAAATTCCCATGAAAGCGGTACCCGGATATTTCAACGCGAAGTCAGGCATCCAGGTTGGGACCAAGATGGAAGGGCCGATCGTGCGCAATGCGAAAGGACGGATCGAACTGGATCCACAGGGAGTCGCCTTTCTGCAGCAGATGGGTGTGACCTGGGTCATGGTCTCAGACCAGCAGGTTCCGGAGCATACTGCAGCCTGTTACCGGGAGATCCGGGATGCGCTGGCAGAGCACGGGCTCAAGATCTACCGGCTGGCTAATAATCAGCTGCATAACATGCCGGATGTCACACTGGGACTGAAGAACCGGGATGAAATGATCGAAAGGTACCTTCAGTACATCACAGATCTTGGTGCAGCCGGCATTCACTATGCCACCTACGCGCACATGGGCAATGGCATCTGGCGCGACTGCCGGCGCAGGCCGGTGCGCGGGGGCGCCACGGCCGGTGGTCTTGACCTGAATGAACCCAACAACGCCCGGATCTTCGGCCAGTTTGACTGGCCGCTCAGTCATGGCAGGGTGTACAGCGAAGAGGAACTCTGGGAGAATTATGTGTACTTCATCCGGCAGGTCGTCCCTGCTGCCGAACAGGCAGGTGTATTCATCGGCATCCATCCGGATGATCCGCCTGTTTACACGATGGCCGGTGTGCCGCGCTGCATTTTTGGCACGTTTGAGGGTTACAAACGGGCCCTTGAGATTGCCGACAGCCCCAACATCGGTGTTTGTTTGTGCGTCGGTTGCTGGCTTGAGGGCGGCGACGCCATGGGCTGCACTCCAGAAGAATTTATCCGTTACCTTGGCGCGCGCAACAAGCTGTTTAAACTACATGTGCGCAATGTCACCGCCCCATTATCCGCACCGGGCGGCTTTAGTGAAACATTCCCGGATGCCGGGTATTACAACCTGATTGATGTGCTGGCAGCCCTGGATGAGATCGGTTTTGACGGGGCTATCATGAACGACCACCTGATCGACATGGTTGGCGGTCATTATACTTGCGAAGCCTACTTCACGGCCTATCTCAAAGGAGCTGTCGATGCGGTGCAAAACCATAGACGTTAACAGACCGGCAATTTCATTCTGGATAATCATTAACAGCCCATTACTGCCTGATCTTTGTCACTGCCTGGCGGAACAGCTCTGCCCGGCTGCGATCGGCAAAAATGCTGCCACCGGCAAAAACCTGGATTCCCCAGCTGGGTATCCGTGAAGCTGCCGCTGCTTCTAGACTTTGGGGGAAATCCAGGGCATCCAATATGAGCTGTATCTTTTTGCCGGCTGGTATCCAGTCAGCAGATTTTTCCAGGTATTCTCTGCCCCAGTCAGAGGCGCGGCCTGATTTGGTCGTATAGATGAGCGGTGTAAAGACATCAATGGCATCAGCCAGCAGATTGACATCCTGGCCAAATATGCGGGTTATAGCCCTGTCGTGTTCGTGTGGTTCCCAGGGGCACATGTAAGCGCCAATAATGCAGTCCGGCTGGCGGGCGTGGATCAGGCCGGCATATCTTGCAGCAAACCGGGCGATTTTTTCACACTTGTGCCTGTGCCAGAGCGCTGCGTGTTTTTGCAGGATGATTGATGGATGGTCGGCATCCAGATGCTGCGTTTCACAGAAATCCGTGATGCACGCCTGGCAGAAACAACTGTCCTGCAAATCTGGATCCGGTGTCTCAAACCAGCCGGCGTACGTGAGATAATCCAGCCAGATGCCGCGGGGTTGAAATTGCTTCAATCCTTCCGCCAGGCTGAATTCTATCTCATCCAGAAAAGACTGATTTGACAGGCACACACCCTGCACCAGTTTGCCAACGCGGATCGGTTTACCATCGACTCCGATGGGAATCAGCTCGGGGTGCCGGTTAAAATCTGCGCGGAATGTCTTGAATTCGACACAAGCGGCGAGGTGATGGCAGTCACAGGCAGCAAACGCCTTTTCATTGAAACCATGAAACCAGACCGCATTGGCACCGAATTCGGCCAGAGTCCCGGCATGTTCCAGGGCGTCAGCCCCATAAGGTCCAAAGAGCAATTGATCGGCGCAGGCACTCATACGATTCACCATCCTCTGCGAAGCAATAAGCGTTGATCCGGATATATGTCATCCATGAAGCAGTTGTCTATGACCATGATAGCTGATGACTGGCTTTAAGTACAGTTGGCAGACCGACTTGAATGGACCATTGACTGCTGTAAGGTGATATGCAGTAATATGAAACAGCAAGAATTTCCTGTTCATATTTGATAAAATAAACATTGCAAGCAAAAAGCATTGTTTTGCCATGAAAATCAGGAGAGACGTTATGAATAAGATTGAGAGAACACCGTTACTTGAACCGGCAAGAATCATTACATCGCCTGGTGAGCAATTCAGTCTGGAGCACAGGCTATGGCAGGGCTGCCCGACCATAGAACGCACGCCTGGCGGGCGACTCTGGGCAGGCTGGTATTCCGGCGGACCGAAAGAGCCAGATGAGCTCAACTACAACATTCTCGCCTGCAGCGATGATGATGGCCAGAACTGGCATGAGCCTGTGCTCATTATCGACAGCATACCAGAAATGTTGCTCAGGGCTATCGACATCCAGCTGTGGACAGACCCCGGTGGAAAGCTATGGGTTTTCTGGACTGAAACGCGCGATTCGGCTGAAAAAGATGAAAATGGCCGGTGCCTTGAGTACTGTGACGCTATTTTTGGCACCTGGGCTATTACCTGTGAGAAACCGGATGCTGACCAGCCTGAGTGGTCAAAGCCCGTTAGAATCAGTGATGGGTTTTTGCGTTGCCGACCTACAGTGTTATCAGATGGCCGATGGATCATGTGTTCCTACGATTGGATCAGTGACAGGTATGCCTACAGTATCAGTACCGATCAAGGATCGACCTGGTCCAGGCACTATGGTGCTGTCAAGGTGATGAGTGAGGGACACAATTTTGATGAAACCATGGTCGTAGAACTTCAGGGCAATCTGCTCTGGATGCTGGCCCGAACGAAAAGAGGGGCACTGGCCCAAAGTTTCTCGTACGGCAGTTCAGACAGATGGACGCCGTCTGGACTCAGCGAATTGAAAAGTCCTACTTCCCGCTTTTGGATTGGCCGGCTTGCATCGGGCAGGCTGCTGTTGATCAATCATCTCAACTTCACCGGCCGGTCGCATTTGACAGCGCTCTTGTCAGATGACGAAGGGCAGACATGGCCATACAGCCTGTTACTTGACGGCAGGGAACAGGTCAGTTATCCGGATGCCATCGAGTATCCCGACGGCAAGATCGCATGTGTCCATGATTATAAGCGAATCGGTGTCGGCGAGATCAACCTGAGCTTTTTCAGAGAAGAGGACATCCTGGCCGGCAAGCCGGTCAGCGCAGACTGTATCTTGAGCCGGAAAATAAGCGGAATCGAGCCAGTCAGGAATTGACATTCCCCCTGGTTTTTGTCGATGCCCTTACAGAACAGGATGAAACAACAGAACACGGAGGATGGATCAATGGATTGGCGAAACATCAGGGAAGGGTGGGAGATCCCGACCGAGACCTACAGCGATCAACCTTATATCGCCAAGACGGCAGATGGCGCCTGGCTGTGCGTTATGACAACCGGCGCCGGGCGCGAAGGTGAACCGGGCCAGCACGTCGTGACCATGCGCAGCCTGGACCGGGGTCAGACCTGGGCTGACTTGGCAGCGGTCGAACCGGCAGACGGACCAGAATCATCCTATTCTGTTCTGCTGGCGACCCCCGGAGGCCGCGTCTTCTGCTTCTACAATCACAATACTGATAATACCCGCAAGGTCCTGGCTGATCCGACCGTCTATCCGGACGGCTATTGCCGACGGGTGGATTCGCAAGGCCATTTCGTCTTCAAATACAGCGATGATCACGGCAAATCCTGGTCTGCCAAACGATACGACATACCCATGCGCCTGATGGATATCGACCGGAAAAACCCCTATGGGGGTAAGATTCTCTTTTTCTGGAATGTCGGGAAAGCATTTTGCCATGGTGATGACGCATTTGTGCCGCTGCATAAGGTGGGCGGTTTTGGCTACGGGTTCTTCACCCGCTCAGAGGGCGTGCTGCTGAAAAGCTGCAACCTTCTGAGTGAACCGGATCCGGCAAAGATCACCTGGGAGACGCTGCCGGACGGTGATTTTGGTCTGACAGCGCCGTCAGGCGGCGGACCGATCGCCGAAGAACAGAGCTTTTCTGTCCTAAGTGACGGATCCTTCTACTGTGTCTATCGCACCATCGACGGGCATCCGGCTTGCGCTTACAGCCGCGACGGCGGTCATACCTGGTCGCAGCCACAGTACCAACAATATGCCGACGGACGACTGATGAAGCACCCCCGGGCTGCCAACTTTGCCTGGCGCTGCCGAAACGGCAAGTATCTGTACTGGTATCACAACCACGGCGGCAACTGGTATGAAGACCGCAATCCGGTCTGGCTGGCCTGCGGTCGGGAGATGGACAGCGCAGAGGGCAAAGTCATCGAGTGGTCGGAGCCTGAGATCGTTCTGTATGACGATGATCCTTACATCCGCATGAGCTACCCGGATCTGATCGAGGAGGATGGCGAACTCTATTTGTTTGAAACTCAGAAGGACAAGGCGCGGGTACATCGTGTCGATCCGGACTGGCTGCAGGGGTTATGGCATCAATTCGAGCTCTGCCGTGAAACAAAGCGTAATCGGATTTTGGATTTGAGCGCTACTGGCACACTGTTGCCAGCCCGCGTTGAGCTGCCGCAACTGCCGGTCTTTGTGATCCGGGATCAGGAACAGCCGGATTACCGCAGCCGGCACACGCGGACAGGATTTAGTATCGAGCTCTGGCTGAATCTGGATGATCCCTGTATCCCCCATGTCCTTGTAGACAACCGCGGTGCGGACAGTAAAGGCTTTTGCCTGCTGACAACGCTGGACGGCACACTCGAAATCCTGCTTAACGACGGGCGCACAGAAAATCGCTGGTCGTCAGACCGGAACAAGCTGCAAGCCCAAAAGATGCATCATGTTGTCGTGACTGTGGACAGCGGACCGTGCATCATCACGTTCGTGATCGACGGTATACTCTGTGATGGCGGCAGTCAACGGCAATTTGGCTGGGGGTGGTTCAGTCCCAATCTGCGTGATGTCAATGGCGAAAAATTCCTGCGCCTGAACGGCGAATCAGGCGCAAGCATCCAGACCCTGAGTCTCTACGACACACCTCTAAGCACATCGGAGGCAATCGGAAACTACCGTGCCGGCCTGAAGGCGGGCGTTCCGCATCGGTGAAGCGCGGATTGACCTTTCAGAAGATTGATAAAGCCAGTTGTTAAGACCTGTTCTGTGTGGCTGTCAGATACCCTGAATCAGCGGACCAACCATGTTCTTCGAGCGCTTGCCGGGCATATGACAGGTGCTGAACTGGAACAGGTTGCCCTGAGTGGAGAAACGGCGGAGATTGTACTTTCCAGTCGAGACCGTACGCCAGGATGTGGTCGATGCATTTGTTGGCATTGGCAAAGGCATTGCCGCTTATTATGGTTGCCACATCAGCAAAAACAGCTGCGATCAAGTCCGAGATCCGGGCGGACAGCCGGTCGGCTTCATCGTTTTTTCCCTGGTCGGCCAGCTTGATCAGCTGTTGCAAATCGGCGGCAAAGCAATTGGCACTGCTCAGCAGGAATCCGTCGTAGCCAGATTGCCCGGCTCGATACCAGCGGCTGTAATCGCCTTCCATACCGCGCACAAAGCGGACACCGGCATAGTCAAGTCCGGCGAGCAGCACCTGATCCTGACCACTTGTGTCTTTAAACATAAAGAAATGAGGATAATCACGAGCCAGCCGGTATAGCGTTTCGGGGCTGATTTCGTTTTGTGTGACCTGGGGCAGCTGGTAGAGGGCGACCGGAAGTCCGCGGCTCAGAATTCTGGCCAGGGCATCCACTATGACGGTCTGCGACAGATCGGCTCCGCGCGGCGGACAAACGGTGAACCCGACCACATGGCAGGCTGCCATGGCCTCCAGCGGACCTGTCTGATTGCTCAACTTGGTCAGGCGCTGCAGCCAGTACGATATTTCCGTTTCAACTTCTTCGGTCTGGTGTTTCAGGACACCGATCAGCAGGTTAAGGTCAAGCTCTTTAGCCAGTTCGACGTAGCAGGCGAACAGCTCAGTCTTCTCAGCAAGGCTCAACTCCCATCCGTCACCGGTCGAACCAAAGATCAGAAACGACCGGACATATGGGCTGATCCTGACCAGGTGCTTCCTGATCCGTACCGGGTCAATCTTTCCCTCGCTGGTATAGTGGACGATCAAAGGACACCACAGCTGTGGAAATCCTTGCGGGAACAGCCGGTTGACCAGCTGTTTTCTTTCTTCGGCAACAGTCATTTTCATACGCTCCTTTCTGTTGAACAAGACCAGATCAATCGACAACGCTCTCGACTTTAAAAACAAGCCATAGATAGACAAACTTCACACAATCGCCATCTACCTTGTAATTGATTATAATATAGAAAAGCATGAAGATCAGACTTATTTCGCAGATCCTCTGGCGTACAGATCTAATTAGCTTTTGTGTTTTGCGACAAACCAGGGTGGTGGTAATTCCATGAAAAAACATGATAAAAGACGCCAGTACCAGATAGATGTTGTGATGACTTTGGCGGCAATTGTTGCGGCAACTTTGATATCTTTGCTTATACAGCACCTGGGATTTACAGAAGTGAATATCGTTGTCATCTACATACTATCGGTTCTTCTTGTATCTCGTTACAGCAAAAGCTATTTTTTTGGTATCGGTGCATCTCTTCTGGCGATGCTTGCGTTCAATTTTTTCTTTACACAACCGCTATACACCTTCAGTGTTGATGATAATTCCTACATATTTACTTTTTTCATCATGCTGGCAGCCGCAATCTTCACAAGTGCCTTGACGAGCCAGCTCATCCGCTCAAATAAACTGGTTACCAGGCAAGAGCTGCAGGCGCGTATCTTGTATCAGCTGGCTAACTCACTGGGACAAGCCAGTTCAGTATCCGATGTAGCAGAGATTGTTGTTCAGAGATTGTCAGATTTGCTTGGCTGGCAGACGACTTGTTTGATCATCAATCAAAAGCTACAGACAGGTGATTACTTTACGGTTGATCCAGATAACAGAAAAGCGTTGAAAAAACAAATCGATCAGATGGCTCTTACAAAACTCAGAGATGATTGTCTAATCATACCGATCAAAGTGAGAGAAAGGGCAATCGCTCATGTTTGTCTGCCAAAGTTCTCTGACTCCAAAGATCAGGACGATACGTTTCTGGTTGATTCCATTGTCATGCAAATAACGATCGCCATGGAGCGTGTGGTACTTGCAGCAGAGAAAGAAACGGCAAAAGCTGAAACGGAGCACGAGAGACTAAAAAGCAATCTGCTTCGTGCCATATCCCATGATCTGAGAACACCCCTGACAGGCATTACCGGCGCCGCAGAGATACTGCTGCATCAGATTGAAGATGATGAAATGGTCAGGATCATAAAAGGGATTCACGAAGATTCGCGCTGGCTGACTCGGCTTGTTGAGAATATTTTGAGCCTGACGAAGCTCCAGGAGGGTCGACTCACGCTGCATCTTCAGAACGAGGCCGTGGAAGAGATCGTTGCAGAATCGATCAATCGGGTATTGAAATACGCACCAGATTACAAAATAGCGACTCAACTGCCTGATGATGTTTTGTTTGTACCGATGGATGGCAAGCTGATCGAACAAGTACTGATCAATCTGCTGGACAATGCAGTCAAGCATTCTGCGCCAGATAATGAAATACTGGTGCGTGTTCAGGCCGGAGATGAGCGTGTCCTTTTTGAGGTGCAAGATCATGGATCTGGAATCGATGAGGATGAGCTGTTAAATATCTTTGATCTCTTCTATGTAGCTGATCATGGGCACACCGATTCCAGGAGAGGATTAGGCCTGGGTCTTGCGATCTGCAAAGCAATTGTCCAATACCATGGCGGCGAGATTGAAGCATTCAAGAACAGCGACACCGGAACGACCATCAGGTTTTACATCAAGTATAAAACGGAACAGTGAGGTTACGGCATGGGACATCTATTTTTAATAGTTGAAGATGACAAGCAGATTCGCGGTTTCATTCAGTTTGCCTTAAAATCGCAAAGCTATGCCTGCATCGAAGCAGCTACAGGTTCAGCGGCACTCGATGTGCTGAAACATCAATCTATTTCTGCAGTGATACTGGATCTGGGTTTGCCGGATCTGGATGGTATCGAGATAATCAAAACTGTGAGAGAAACATCAAGTATACCAATCATCGTTGTATCTGCGCGGGACCAGGATCACGAAAAGGTTGAGGCTCTTGATGCAGGTGCGGATGACTACTTGACCAAACCTTTTAGTATTGAAGAGTTATTGGCCAGGATTCGGGTTGTTTTACGCCATATGAGCCACATTATGGAAAGTCCGCCATCCATATTTCATGCTGGAAATCTGAAAATCCATTTTGACAAACATATCGTCAGCCTTGGAGATCAGGTCGTTCACCTGACACCGATGGAATATGATGTATTGAGCTTGCTGGCACGTCATGCAGGTAAGGTTCTGACGCACCATTTTATCTTAAAGGAAGTCTGGGGATCTTATCTGGAAAGCGATACGCAGACACTGCGTGTTTTCATGGCCAACATCAGAAGAAAGATCGAGGAGAACCCAGCAAAGCCCAGATATATCCTGACAGAAGTGGGAATTGGTTATCGCTTGGCTGAAGAGTAGTTGCTGTTCGGGTTGCGAGCATGTATCAGATCAGATTAATTGCTCTTCACATAACATTAAGATGCATATTAACAAAACACATTAATAGCCCCCTGATCGGCTGATCAATGCTGATTTGATCTTTATATCTTAACAAATCCTTTATCATCCCCTTTTCACCCCCTTAATGCGATCCTGAATATAATGAAGGTGAGAAAGGGTGATCAAGATGGAACTATTCAAAAAGAGAACACAACAGAATGTGCTGATTGTCGGTTGCGGGAGACTCGGTTCTTCACTGGCTAATATTTTGTCCGAACAGAATAAGAACGTAACCATCATCGACATTGATGCAAATGCCTTCAGAAAGCTGTCTTCCTCATATGGCGGCTTATCTTTAGAAGGAGATGGCTCAGACATCGATCATCTAATGTATGCGGGTGCTAATCAGGCAGATGTGCTGATCGCTGCTACTGATGATGATGACACCAATATCATGATCGGCCAGATAGCCCGTCAGGTCTTCGGCATAGAAACCGTGCTGGTCAGGTTATATGACACATCAAAACAGGTTGCCTATGAGAATCTCGGGATTATTTCGATCTGTCCTGCTAATTTATCAATCGACGAGTTTAAGCGCCATGTCATGTCTGAGGAGCTGAAAGCTGTATGAAGATAATATTGGTTGGCGGCCATCAAAAACCGAATTTTCTGGCAAAATCATTAAAGGCAAAAGGTCATCATATTACGATCATCAACGACGATTATGAATGGTGTAAGATGCTGGCCAACACACACGAAGTGATCTGTGTCCATGGGGACGGAACTAAGCCATTTATTCTGGAAGATGCCGGAGCGGCTCATGCAGATACAGTCATAGCACTGACCAATAAAGATGCAACCAATTTGATCGTTTGTGAAATTGCCAAGAAGCAATTCGGTGTTAAGAACACGTTTGCCATCGTCAATGATCCTAAGAACATGAGATTGTTCAAAGAACTTGGTGTCAACAAATGCATCAGCGCGACGCTGATATTGGCGGATGTCATCGAGCAGGAAGCCATAGTTGAGAATCTAAAAAGTTATCTGCCCATGGAAGAAGGAAAAATAATGGTGTGTGACTTTGAACTCGATCAAAACTCACCGGCTGTTAATAAGCAAATCTGGCAGGTCGGGTTTCCCAAAGACTGTATCGTTGGCATGATTATCCGGGATGATCAAACGATTATTCCTCAGGGCAGCACCATATTACAGGCAATGGACAAGGTCATCATTGTGGCAAAACCAGAGGCCGTCGACCGAACCGTTTTGCTTTTAGTTGGGAGACCTCATGCATGATCATCAAGAAACAGCGCACCTGGTTCTGCCTGAAATTTGACTTCACATCAAAAATGTTTCTGCTGCTGGCAATGATCATCGGGATGCCCATCATCATGGTCGTACCCTTTCCTGATGATCGTGACTTTGCCCTCAGCTTTACTGTGCCGTCAATGGTTACAGCCCTGATTGGCATTTTCATGAGTAAGAGAGACCGGCTATTCCATGACAAGAAAATATTTGGTAAACAGCAAGAGACAGTTACAGTTGTCGGCATCTGGATCTACGCATTCTTTATCGGTTCAATGCCTTTTTTATTATCCGGGCAACTCAATTTTGTCAGGGCGTTGTTTGAGTCTGTCAGTGGTTGGACGACAACTGGACTATCAGTTGTCGATGTTGAAAAAACACCACCGATCTATCTGTTTTACCGAAGCCTGATGCAATATTGCGGTGGCCTGGGTTTTGTCATGCTCATGCTCCTGTTCGCCAGCGGAAAAAATGCGATGAAACTATTTTCCGCTGAAGGGCATGCAGATCGGTTGGAACCTAATCTGAGAAGCACAGCAAAAACGATGATTTTCATTTATATAGGCTTCACCGCTTCCGGAGCTACAGCATACGGGATACTGGGCATGAATTGGTTTGACGCGCTGAATCACGCGATGGCTGCTTTGTCTACGGGTGGATTTTCGACCAGATCAGACAGCATAGGATCATTTCAAAGCCTGCCGATAGAAATGGTCACGATTGTGCTTATGTTGCTTGGTACAACAAACTTTGCCATCCTGGCTTTGTTGCTTAAGGGGAAATTCCGAACCATACTCAAGATTGGCGAGCTGAGATTTTTCTCATTTCTGTTGGTCTTAAGCATCCCAATCCTGACCATGTCCGGGTTATATGGCATATATCAAAACATGGCTGACAGTCTGCGTGCAGCTATATTTCAGAGTGTATCAGCCCTGTCAACAACCGGTTTTTCGACAGTCGACATCAGCATCTGGCATGCTGACATGATCCTGCTTCTGATCCTGCTCATGATCATCGGCGGAGGGGCGGGATCAACAGCCGGTGGTCTTAAGTACAGCCGCGTATATGTTTTGTTAAAAACATTGATTGCCGATATTAAAATGCGGTTTCTTCCTGAACGAATTGTCAGCGAATCATACACCTATAAACCTCAAGGGAAAATTTACCTGACACCAAAATATGTTTCGGATGTCAGTCGGTTTGCATTTGCATATATCGTCATTTTGCTGATCGGGACTTTGTTGACAGCCTTTTCGGGCATACCAACCGAGACAGCACTATTTGAATTTACATCAGCATTGGGAACAGTCGGTCTCTCAACGGGCGCTACCGGGCCAACAACACAACCATTTATGCTGATTGTCGAAATGGCGGGCATGATTTTAGGAAGACTTGAAATATTTATTGTTATTGTTGCTCTTGTATCTCTTTTTTCAAAACCGCATAAGCGAATTGATGAAATGTGACCGCCCTTACAGATTGTTGCGGATTATTACAGATAATGTCGAATCAGCTGTTTTTCGCATACTCTGTCGGCGTCATGCCTGTCAGCTTTCTGAACAGGCGGGCAAAATAGTGGGGATCATAAAACCCTGACATCAGAGCAATCTGGGCTACGGACAGCCCGGTATTGCTTTTTTGCATGAGGTGCTTGCATGCATAGTCAATCCTCATTTTAGCCAGATAACTGATGGGTGTTTCTCCGGTCTCCTTCTTGTAGCAGCGGCGTAAATGATCGCTGCAGACGGAAGCTTTTGCCAAAGAGATGCTCACCTGATATTCCGGATCCGTCATATTTTCTATGATATCGTTTTTGAGCTGATCGACGGCTTCATTTTTTGGCTTATTGCCGCTCCAACTGAGAAGCAGGTGATAGATGGTTTCTGCAAGCGAATTGACGATTGCCAGATAATGCGCGTCTTTTCTGTGGTAGAGCCGCAAAGCCATATGCAAAAGCGTCTCAACGCTCTTCGTTTCATCATCAGTGAAAACCGGAACTGTTTCAGCGCCTGGTATGACGAAGTGATCAACCTGGATGAAGATGTCTCTGAACAAGCTGGTGGATACTTTGGCATGCGAGATGCCCGGCGGTTGACAGATGATCGTGCCGGGGCGGAACGGATGGGTCAGATCGCCTGTTGTTGCGATGCCTTCCCCTTCGAAATTCAAGATAATTTCCCAATGGTCGTGGCTGTGTGCACCAATATCGTGCAGCCTGTAGGGTGACATGCCAACCAGATTAACATTCATAGCAGTAAACCTCCAATCCGCAGGGACTGATCAATGGGCCAGCTGCAAGACGGTGTTACTTCAGCATACGCCATATTGTCGATTATGTCCACTTTCTACTCTGAATTATCCTTTGTCATTCTGGCAAAGCGCCATAGAATTAAAATAGCGGCAGAGGTATGCCAAAAGAGCTTTCTTTGCCCGGGAGGAGTACGAGATGGATCAATCATTTCCCCGCACAACTGTTAGTGGCGTCTCTTTGTCGCGGATGCTGATCGGAACCAACTGGATTCTCGGCTACAGTCACCGTGGTCCTGCTGATGAAGCGACAATCCGCAAGACCAATAGCACACCAGAGGCAATCGCCGATATGCTGGAAGTTTTTCTGAAAGCAGGTGTAGACACCCTGATGGCGCCAATTGCCAGTCCGCTTTTGCTGGCCGGTATTCATCTTGCCGAAGACCGCACAGGCAAGGGGATCATACTGGTTGATACGCCTGCAGTCAACGTAGATGACTCCCCAGCGGCCAGGCATGAGGCAGAAAAGGTGATTGGGCAGAGCAAACGCAATGGGGCGACCTTCTGCCTGATTCACCATGGCTCTGCCGAGCAACTCGTCAATAAAAACAAAAAGACCATTGAACGTTTACCAGATTACCTGAGCATGATCCGTGACCAGGGCATGATCCCGGGGTTGTCCGCCCATATGCCGGAACTGATCATCTACTCCGACCTGAATGAATATGACGTGCAGACCTATGTCCAGCTTTACAACTGCCTGGGGTTCCTGATGCAAGTTGAGGTCGAATATATCCACAAAGTTATCTGGAATGCCAAGAAGCCTGTCATGACCATCAAATCGATGGCGGCCGGACGGGTGACGCCGTTTGTCGGGCTGAATTTTGTCTGGAACACCATCCGGCCATGTGACATGGTGACTGTCGGCTGCATGACGCCGCAGGAAGCCGATGAGGATATTGAAATATCCCTGGCAGCGTTTGAAAAACGGCCGCCCAATGTTGCCGGACGCAGCAGCCCGAACAAGACAGACATTCTGAAAGGGTGATCGGAGATTGCGAATTGGTGTCAACGGTCAGAAGCTAGACTGCCATGCTAAGCGGCTAAGTTAGGCAGTCTTTTCTTTCTGCTTGTTTGCAGATTACCTGTTGTTCGCTATAATGAAAAAGGCCTTTTCCCGACTGATCCGGAAATGAATCACAGCTGGCCTGATGATCCCGGCCTGACAGTGACGAGCGAACACGAGGTAGCGCAATGCATTCATTACAACCTATTACGAACTGGTCTGAAAAATGTACCTTTGAAGGAGCCGTCTCTGTTGAAGAAAAAGATGGCGCCCTGTCACCCTGGCGAATTCCTATCAGCGAAAGGCAGTTTTACCCTTTTCTAGCCGACGGCGACAAACCGGTCGTCGCCCTGTGCTCCGGGGTTCGTCTGACCTTTATGGCCGATGCCGCACAAATCGGGCTGGTTCTGCAGCAGTTTGCGCCTGGCATGAAGCTCGATGCCTATATCGACGGCCATTTTCACGAGACGCATGTCGTCGCGGCCGATCTGGCATCAGAGCCGGGAGCAGAACCGGTTCTCGAGCAGCGAACAGTTCGCGTGAACCTGCCTGCCGGTGAACACATGGTTGAGCTATGGCTTGATCCCCGGCATCGCTTATGGCTTAAAGAGATCCTGGTGACAGAAAATGGCAGGATCTGGCCGATGGTGACGCAGCAGAAACGCTGGATCCACTACGGAAGCTCCATCAGTCATGCACAGGCGGCGGCGACACCCGCGCAGATCTGGCCGGGTATTGCCGCCCGTCATTTCAACTGGCACCTGACCAGCCTGGGCTTCAGTGGCCAATGTGTGCTGGAGCCGATGATCGGGCGGCTGATCCGTGATCTGCCGGCTGACTTGGTCACACTAAAACTGGGCATTAACACGCATGCCGGCCGCCTCTCAATCAGGACCTTCGGCCCTTGCGCCATCGGCTTGATCAAGCTGATCCGCGAGAAGCATCCGGATGTGCCGCTGGGTATCATATCACCGATCTACAGTCCCCCGCGCGAGGATGTGCATTTAACTGAGCTCAGCATGACGCTGCAAGAGATGCGGACGACCCTGGAGGAGATCGTGCTGACTTGCCGGGCCTCTGGCGACGAGCGGATTTTCTACATCGACGGCATGAAGCTGTTTGGTCCGGACGAACTGCCCTGGCTGCCTGACCAGCTGCACCCGAACGCAGCCGGCCAGTCCGTCATGGCCGATCATTTCATTCGCGAGATGACCACTGCTTTAGCGCTTTTACATGGTAAAATGTAAATAGACAAAGTAATTGGCTGAAGATGCAGTCCAAAATCAGGAGGAGCAGCTAGTGAGAAAGACCGGCTATTTTTTGGGAGTGCTTGTGTTGGCGTTGGTGCTGTTGACAGGCTGCGGGCACATAGAGGACACAAACGGTGATGATCCGTCACTCGTCACGATCAGCCGGGAAAATATGGTTGACAAGTCAATGAGCTGGACTGCCAGCGGCGTCAGTACCGTCACAAAACGATATCATATAACTTGTAACACTTTTTATGAAGATATCGATGTCGATTACCTGGAAAAGTCAAACGGCAAGATATCCGGCATCGCCAACATCATGGCGACGGAACTGAAAGAGGGACAAACGCTGACCATCGCCTGCGAAACGGGCGTAAAGTCTGGCAACATCGCGGTCATCCTGCTTTCACCGGATGGCGAGATCCTCTATGATTTTGAGATCGACGCCTACGAAGAAGTCACAGTCATAGCTGATCAGACGGGAACTGGCATCTACATGATCCGCATCGGCACAGAGAGTTTCACAGGCGCCATTATTCTGGCCAGGGAATTCTCTTGAGCGCATCCAGTCGTGTGATCAAGTATCGGGAATCTCCGGGCATGCAATCTTGTCAGTGGCACAAACTGACAATTCAGACAAACAAGGAGGCACTGTAATGCCACGAATTGAAATCGGACAGACCGGGCTGCTGGTCGAACAAAATGGGTTTGGTGCGCTGCCCATCCAGCGAATACCCAAACATGAGGCGGTCCATCTGCTGAGAAAGGCATACGCCGGCGGTATGGACTTCTTTGATACGGCCCGCGGCTATACCGACAGTGAAGAAAAGCTCGGCGAGGCGTTTCGGGGCATGCGCGATCAGGTGATCCTGGCAACTAAAACCCCGGCGAAGAATGCCGATGTTTTCTGGGATCAGCTGAATACAAGCCTTCGTCTGCTGCAGACAGACATGATCGATATCTACCAGCTCCATAATCCTTCATTCTGTCCAAAGCCGGGTGATGAGAACGGATTGTATGATGCGATGCTCAAGGCAAAAGAACAGGGTAAGATCCGCTTCATCGGCATCACCAATCATCGTCTGGCGGTCGCACAAGAGGCGATTGACTCAGGTTTGTACGACACGCTGCAGTTTCCGTTCAGCTATCTGAGCAATGACCAGGAGATTGCACTTGTCAACAACTGTAAAAGCAAGGGCATGGGCTTCATCGCGATGAAAGCGCTGTCAGGCGGACTGATCACGAATTCTGCCGCCGCCTGTGCCTGGACCACGCGCTTTGATCATGTGGTTCCGATCTGGGGTATCCAGAGGGAGAGCGAACTGGCTGAATTCCTGTCGTACATCCAGGATCCGCCGAAACTTACGGAAGCACTGCTGACCGTTATTGCTGCAGACAAAAAGGCGCTGGATGGCGATTTCTGTCGTGGTTGCGGTTATTGCATGCCTTGCCCGCAGGGCATCGAAATCAGCACATGTGCCAGGGCATCGCTGTTAATCCGCAGAGCTCCCGCTGCATCGCTCTTAAGCGAGCGCGGCAAAGCGATGATGGATAAGGTGATGGACTGTACGGAGTGCGGTCAGTGCGTCGCCAAGTGCCCCTACAGCCTGGATACACCGGCTCTGCTGAAGCGTAATTACCAGGACTATCTGGAAATACTGGCCGGGCAGCCGCTATAAGGAAATCGCGGCTGCCCAGGTGATCCGGCAGCCGCATGTGTTCAGCCGTTAAATCCAGGCAGCGCGGTATGGACCGCGCTTCAGTGCCATTCTTCGGGATGGCGCTTTTTCAGTTCCGGGACGGCATACCCGCGGCCAGTCTTTTCCAGGTGGCTGCTATAGGCTTTGAGATGGCCTTTGGCATGGAAAGGGCCACCTTCCCGGATGACCGTCCACAGCGGGTCGACAGCGCTGTCCATGGTGTGCATCATGTTGTCATGCCATTGATTCAAGAGATAAACCCCCTCGTGGCACAGTGCCGGGTTTTGTTCGGCCAGGTTGTACTGCTCATATGGGTCATCTTCCAGGTTGAACAGCATCTCGTCCGGGAACAGATGGTAACCGTCATGATAGGTACGCAGATAGAGCCAGGGGCCAAAGCGTACACTGCGCTGGCAGACATGGGCGCATTGGCTGACAACCAGGTAAGGCCAACCGGTTGCGGCGCCATCCAGAATGGTCGGCGCATATGATTGGCCGTCCCAGAGAGGTTTATGCTCCTGCCCGAGTAAATCGGCCAGGGTGGGCAGCAGATCAAGATTGTAGTGCAGACCGTCGTCAACATGGCCGGTCAGGCACCCAGGCCACTTGATGATCATGGGGATCCTGCAGGTTGCCTGATCTGCAGTCGCATGCTCCCCATAAATTCCAAGTTCACCTTGGTTTTCTCCGTGATCGGCGCTGATGATGACGGCAAGGTCATCAAGCTCGATTCCCTGACTGGCCAGCGCGTCGAACAGCCGGCCGATGTGTTCGTCCATGTAACGGATGCCGCAATCATAACCGTCGATCATTCTGCGCACATCAGCCAGGCTGTCCAACCGGCCGGGATGACGCGGAAAACGCGGATTTGGCTTGTCATCGAACATGCTGATTTCCTGGGCTGAATGAGGTCCGATCTTGTTGTGATGAACGGAAAAGGCGTCTTCGGTCAGCCATTCAGGCAAGGGATCCTCAGCAAACGGATTGCCAAAGGATTCCGGGGCGCGATAGGGCGTGTGGGCGTCCCAGTAGTTGACATGCAAAAGCCAGTTGTCTTCAGCGGCATGCCGGCTGATCCAGTTGAGGGCAGTGGGCGTTACTGCTTCGGCTGATTCCATACCGCTCTGGCCGGTATTGTACATCTCATTGAAACCGGCATTGAACCACCAGGCGGAGTGGCGTTCAGCAAACGGGCTGATGGAGACTGTTTTTAGCCCGGCTGAGCGCAGGACGGCCGGCAGGCTTTCTCTCCGGAGCCGGTCGACGAATGATCGCGTCGCACCTTCAAGACGCAGATCGGCGGCCGTTCCTCCATGGCCGACAACTCCGGAATGGATGCCAAAACGGCCGGTCATTGAGGCTGCCCGCGAAGGGAGACAAGGTGCATCCGAGCAATTGTAGTTGGTGAAGCGGACACCACGGGCGGCGATGCGGTCCAGGTTAGGCGATGTGTTGCGGTGATAGCCGTAACAGCCAAGATGGTCCGGACGCAATGTGTCGAGGTCGAGATAGAGAATGCGCATAGTCTTTCCTCCTGTGTTGTGGCATATGTTCTGCGTTGGTTAACGGGCGATCAGCGTACAGGGCAGTTTCGGGTGATATAGTTCCACAGGTCACTCCCATAGTTGCCAGATCTCCGGACAATAACCGACTGTAGCCTGTCTGCCGTTGCGGACGATCGGTGTCTTAAGAAGGCCCGGATACTGCAAAATCAAGGATTCTGTCCTGGTTGACAGGCCATGGTATTCGATGTTCTGCGATTGATAGTCCGGAGCATTTCTGTCAATCAGGTGCTCCAGTCCGACACTGCGAATCAAGGCGGCAAGCTCTCCGGCGCTGACCCCTTTGCGCAAAAGGTCAACTTTTTGGTATGGGATTTTACGTTCTTTAAAGTATCGTTCAGCTTTCTGCACGTCAAAGTTTTTCTTGCCGGCATAGATCTGGATATTCATGGTTGACCTCCGGTTCTGTCGAAATTTCCGCTTGCATGTATTGATATTGTACCATGATTCCGCGCGTGATCAGTATTGAAACCTGATCGCTCAGCGATTGTCGGATCTGATTGATTGACATGCCCAAATCGTCCGTAACATAATCAGGATGATGAGAAAGATAACGAAAAAGCTGGCGAAAAAGAAAGCCACAGGAGAAATTTACTCCTGTGGCAGACCGATGCTGTCGCGCTATCACTGCCTGACGGCAGCGTATGCGTATGTATTATTGACCATGTTTTTGCTTCCTTTGCTGCGACTGAACGATTACCTTACAAGGCCGCTTCGCCTTCTTCACCGGTTCTTATGCGGATGACTTCTTCAACCGGATAGACGAAGATCTTGCCGTCACCGAATTCGCCGGTTTTGGCGCACTTCAACAGGACCGCTTTGATGATCGCCACGTCCTCGTCCTTGACGACCATGTCGATCATGACCTTGGGCAGCAGGTCGACCTGGTAACGTTCCCCGCGCCAGACCTGCGTGATCCCTTTCTGAATGCCGTTGCCGACGATGTCGGAGATCATAATGCCCTTGTAACAGCCGGCTTTTTCCAGGCAATCGCGGACATCGTTCAGTTTTTCCGGTCGAATGACCGCTTTTACATGTTTCATAAGCTTCCTCCTGACCGATCCGGTCTATAGATGAGTGGTCATCCTTAAATATCTTTCTTGCTGCCGACAGCGGTATAGCTCTGGCGGTGGATGACAAATTCCGGGTAAGCCCGGTTGCCGTGCTCACCGATATCGAGTCCGTCGATTTCTTCCTGCAGTGCAACCCGGATGCCGACGCTCATCTTGATCAGTTTCCAGACAAGCAGGGAACCGGGCAAAACAAAAGCCGCCACGCAGAGCACAACCAGCGCCTGGGCGCCCAGCAAGGCGAAACCGCCTCCGTAGAAAAGGCCATTGCCAGTTGCAATGCCGGTGATGCCATCTTGAGCGAACAGACCGACAGCCAGTGTGCCGAAGACACCATTGACCAGATGGACAGACAAAGCGCCCACCGGATCGTCCAGCTTGATCCGGTCAAAAAACATGACAGCCAATACCACCAGCACGCCGGCAATACTGCCGATGAGCAAGGCAATGGGGACACTGACAAAAGCGCAGCTGGCCGTTATGGCAACCAGTCCGGCCAGGCAGCCGTTGATGCTCATGCCAAGGTCGGGCTTGCCCATCAGGAGCCAGGCGGCAGCGGTCGATGTCAATATCGCCATGATGGCGGATGTGTTGGTGGTCATGACGATGTGTGCGATAGCATTCGGATCGGCAGCCATGGTCGAGCCGGGATTGAAGCCGAACCAGCCAAGCCACAGGACGAAGGCGCCGATTGTCGCCAGGGGCAGGCTGTGGCCGGGCATCGGATTGGGCTTGCCTTCACTGCCATATTTGCCAAAGCGTGGCCCCAGAACGAGTATTCCTGCCAGCGCGGCCCAGCCGCCAACCGAGTGGACTACAGTCGATCCGGCAAAGTCAAATGCACCCGCGGCAGCCAGAAACCCGCCGCCCCAGATCCAGTGGCCGAC
>JAWSUP010000017.1:0-23326 GCA_033549405.1 Bacillota bacterium
ATGGACACCTCACGAATGCGTTTTGACAGGGAATTCATCGAGAACATCATGGCGATACTGATGAGTGAACGCAAGATACCAATGGCCGTCGCGAATGAATAATCCTGAGTACCGATGCCGATCCGATAAGTGAATAAGTCAATAACTTCCAGCTTTTGCCGGGTCAGCGAATTGGCAAAGACGAAATATTGTTCAAAACCGACTGAGAGAAAGCTACCGATCTGAAGTAAAAACAGAACAAAGAAGGTTGGCATCAAACCGGGTATTGTGATGTGCCAATTACATTGAAAACGGTTGGCGCCATCAATTGCGGCGGCTTCATACAATTCCCGGTCAATTCCGGCTATGGCCGCCAGGTAGATGATTGAACTCCAGCCAAGTCCTTTCCAAACGCCAAGAGCAGTCATAAAATACCAGGATAGATTCTTATTGCCAAGAAGCGTCGTGGTGGAGGTTATTTCAAACCCGAGTTTTTCCAGAAATTGATTGAAGTACCCATCAAAAGCAAAGATACTGGTGCATAGTGAATAAACAATGATCCAGCTGATAAAATTGGGTAGCGTGACGGTAGTTTGGATTACTTTTTTCGTTTTGAGTGAATTAAGTTCTGTGAGTTGAATCGCAAAAATAGCCGGCAGTGGCAACAGGATGATATGCAAACCGCTGAAGACCAGCGTATTGATTAGCGAATTCTGAACATCAGCCCAGAAAAAACCAATCAGCTTAAAGTATTTTAAACCGACAAAGTCCATATCATGAAACCGTATGCCTGGGCGGTAGTTAAAGAAAGCCAAAGCCCAGCCAGCAATGGGGACATAAGCAAACAGGATGACCAAAAGGAAAAATGGAAGCGCTAGTAAAGTCAACTGCAAGCGGTAGGGATTTAGTTTTGTTTTGCGAAATCGCATCATGTCGTCGCTCATCACTTTCTTTTGTACTATCCAGACCGGATTCACACACATTCCGACCGACATAAGTCTCGACGAGGATTGATTTACAAGACTGTTGCCATAACCTATTATGCTGGATGAAAACAGAAACATAAATAGAAAATATGTGTCGATACGTCGATCATTAGTGCTCAAAGTACAAACATCGATGATAAAGATATGTCATTGATCATACATATATGTGATTGCCTGCCTCGCCACTTGACACCGGGCAGAGCATTATATTTAATAATGCTGAGGAAATCCCATGAGAAATTAAGAGGATGAAATGTATCAAGTTCTCATTGTTGAAGATGAGCCGATCGTCAGAAAAGGCTTGAAGAGCATGATTCACTGGGCTGATCTGGGGATGAGCGTAATCGCTGATGCCGCAGACGGGCAGGATGCCTGGGAAAAATACAACGAACACTCACCAGATATCCTGATAACAGATCTGTTGATGCCTCTTCTTGATGGAATCAGTCTCATAAAAAAAATCAGGGAAACCAATAAACGTATTGTGATCATTATCTTAACTTGTCTGGATGATTTTTCCATGCTTCAGAATGCGCTTGCACTAGGCGTTTCAAGCTATTTGCTGAAGATAACGACAGAACCGGTCCAGATCGAGCAGGTTCTCAGCAACGTTAAAACAGAATTGGATTCAAGAAGCAAAGATCTTTTTCATGATGATTACATTGATTTCAGCCTGATAAGAGAGCAGATCCTGGATGATTTTATCTTTTACCGGGCGTTGCCGACTGAAGTGTTTTCTGAATATGTCCGATACCTTAATATGCGTTTGGATGAAAAGGGCTTGATCACAGCTGCAATCAATCTGCCAAACTACAATAAACTGATAAAAATACTGCACGATAGTCATGGAAGAAAATTAAGATCAGTTATTCTAAACATCATCAATAAACGCCTTGATCATTATGATATTGGTGAAGTCTATGTTGATCAACTGTCCACTTATATGATTGTTTTCAGTTTCCGTAATACCGATGAAGATAAGGCCAGGAATTTCGTAATAAGCTTACTTACGGAATTTAAAACCGATATCCGAAATGTCCTTGAAGTAGATATCCAGTATGGGATCAGTTTCATGGCTGACCGGTATGAAAAACTTCCAGAACAGAGAAGTGAAGCTTTGTCTGATTTGGATAACTGGAGCAAAAGCGTGATCAATCCAAAAGTAGAGTGTGTAAAAAAATATATCAATGATCATTATGCCGAAGATATTTCCCTTCAAAGTGCGGCAGATAATGCAGGAATCAGTGCCAATTACGTCAGCCACCTTTTTGCGCAGTATGCCGATGCCACCTTTTCGGTTTATCTGAATAGAATACGAGTTGAAAGGGCTAAGCATCTGCTCGAGAATTCAGAATTATTGATCAGCGAAATCAGCAAACAAGTCGGATTTTGGAACACGTCCTATTTTATCCGCGTATTCAAAAGGCAAACTGGATACCCCCCCGATGAATTTCGGAAAAGGATTACGCAATGAAGCTGAAATTTACGATTGATCAAGTAAAAAACAAATCATACAGTATTCGTAGTAAATGGCTGATTTATTTTACCTTAGGTGTGCTTCTGACGTTGATCATCGCTTACATTACGGGCTACTATTACATGTATTCAGCCGTGGAAGAACTCAACACAGATTCGATTCAATCTGATTTCGCACAAATAGACCTTGGGCTTGATAATCTATACACCAATATCACACGGTTTATTATCTCAACCTCTGTTGCGCCTTTCACAAGAACATTGTATAACCATAATTGGACTATGGATGCCAATCTTGTTTACGCGATGAATGACTTTAAAGACAGTATCAACGATATGATAGTAAATTTCCCCTATATCCATTCTGCGTATCTTTTCAGACCTGATGGCCGGATTTATGGTGTGACTAGAACAAATGCCCGGTTTTTTCTTAATGACTGGAAACCGGCATCATCAGCCATTGTCAAAGATCGTATATTGTCCTACTCAAGACCTGATATCGCTTTGATTGGCGGACTTACGACAGCTGATTACCCGTTGCCTTATTTACGAAGTCCAAGTTCCAGTATTATTTCTGTTGTCTACTGCATCAATGAGGCAAAACTGGTGTTGAATATTTATGCCAGCCAGTTTGAATCCTGCTATTCAGGAATCGGAATGGCTGAAAATTGTACGATCTACCTGTTGACGGAAAATGGATCGGTTCTGTCATCACTCAACAGAGACCGGATCGGTGAGACATATGAGTATTTCCCGATGATCCATACCGCTGATTTCAACAACATCATGATCGACGGCCGGCAACTGCTGTCGAGAAAAAATACAAACACGGGACTAACAGTTGTTGTTGAACTGAGTTCCAGCAAAATTATCAATAAATTCAAATTTCATGAGCAAATCATGTTGCTGATCATTTTATGTGGATTACTGATCACATGTTATGCTTTTGATCTGTGGATGCGTAAAGCTCTTTCGCCGATGAGCCAGTTCATCCAGAACATGCAGCTTGCTGGCAGGGGTGAATATGGCAGCAGATTACCAGAAGATGGGGAGGGCGAAATTGCGGTTCTGGCTTCGAATTATAACAGGATGCTCGACAATATTGAGATCATGAAACGAGATAATCAACGTGCAGAAAAGGAAAAGATAGAAAGCGAACTCGCCGTGCTGCGCAACCAGATCAACCCGCATTTTTTATACAACGCGCTCAATAACATCAAGTGGATGGCAATCATCAGCGGTAACCAGGACATTTCAAGCAACATTAAAGCGCTAGCTGAGTTCATTGTGCCTATGTTTAAAGGAAACAGTCCTTTTTGTACGCTGAACGAAGAGATTCATTCAATCTCCCTATATTGCGACATCATGAATCAACGTTTTGGCGGTGGTGTTTCTGTTCGATTTGATATTGATCATAATGCCGATTTTTTGCTGGTCCCACGCTTTATATTGCAGCCGATCATTGAAAATTGCTTTACGCATGCTTTTGTTAGAACAGACCAGGAAAGCATGATTTTGATCCAGGCCAGAAGAACTGAAATGGGACTCAACATCATGGTAGAGGATAATGGAGCAGGGATGTTGCTTGAAGATATTGTGGAGATCAATGATATCTTAGCAGCTGGTGAGGTGGATAAAGGCATCGGGTTAACCAATTCGAACCGTCGGATCCGGCTCCACTATGGCGCTTCATTTGGTATTCGGCTGGCCCCCCGCGAATCAGGAAAAGGTCTGATTGTTAACTGCCTGATCCCAATTCATAACTGATCTGGCAAGCGAGTGATATCATTAATATGAGGAGATTGCAATATGCGCAGATTAACACTCAACGGCCTTTGGGATTTCCGGATTGATCCTGACCTGACCGGAGAAAACCTGGGCTTTTCTGATTGTTCTGTCAGATTCGATGAACAAATGATGGTTCCTGGTAGTTGGAGATTATCGGAACAATATCGCCACTATCATGGCGTCGCCTGGTACAAGCGCCTGTTTGATCTGGATCCGGCCGATATCTCGAAACAGGTTGGCATCTGGTTCGGGGGTGCTTTTCGCCATGCCGATATTTTCATTAACGGGCAGTTCATCAAGCAACATAAGGGTTTTCAATCAGGTTTTGGCGTTGATGTCACAAGCGCTATACATGTGGGAGAAAACTGCCTGGCGGTCAGGGTTGATGACACCCAGGCGCGTGAAACGGATATCATGGGGGGAGCCAGTGTCATGGAAACAGAATATGTCCATATGGCAGGGCTCTACGAACCTGTCTGGCTGGAAATCCGCGAAGCGGTTTATGTCACGAACGTATATGCGCCACTGGATCGACAAGCAAAGGTCGTTCGACTGAGCATGACACTTGTGAATACCACCAACGGACCAGTCGATACAACTATAACGGTAAAATTCACGTCGGTCAAAGATTCCGTCATCGCCGCGCAGAAAACCTTTGTTCTTCACCAGGCAGAAGAATCATCTGTATCTGCAATGGAAGTCCCGATCTCGGCATTTGAGCTTTGGAGCCCAGAACATCCGGCACTTTACGATATTGACATCTCTGTTCGGGCAGAAGATGCTGCAGACCGATACAGGCAGCGGACCGGGTTCAAGTCTTTCGAAGCCGATGGCAGCCAGTTTTACCTGAATGACCAGCCTTATTTTCTGCGAGGGTACGGCGATGACTTTGTATTCCCATTAACTGGATTGCCGGGTGCTGAAGATGCAGACTTTTACAAGCCACTGCTGCTGAAAGCCCGCGATTATGGGTTTAATGCTGCGCGGCACCACAGCCACTTTCCATATGAGGCCTATTTTACAGCCGCTGATGAAATTGGTATTCTTGTCCAACCAGAATTAGCACTGGCCAATATCCCGATGCACTGGTTCACAGACCGCAATCAAGATCTGTTCTTGAGCCAGTGGCGTGAATTGCTGCTTGAAAACCGGCATCACCCCTGTATCATGGCCTGGTGCGGTGGCAACGAGCAGGAATGGGGCTTTCCTTTTGAGCAAGAGCTGTACAGTACAGCCAAAGCCCTGGATCCCTTCCGCCTTGTCATGGCTACAGACGGCAATTTCATGGCGAAGGAAATTGGATCCGTTCACGATTATGCCAGTATCGTCTATGCAGAATACACCGATGTTCTGCCAATTGATACTTTTTCTGATCTGTATCTGCGCGACAGAAGCGGCAAACCACAGATCGTACATGAAATGGGCAATTATTGTACACTGCCGGATATTTCGGAATTGTCGCACTATGACAATGCCGTCGTCTATCCTGAACAACTGCGGCGCTATGCCGTTATGATCCGCGACCGCGCGCTGGAAACGTTATATGAGCGTTGTTTTGTCCAGGCAAAGATCCTGCAGAGACTCTGCCATAAGCTGAATATCGAGGCGGCACGCAGATCGCCGTATGTTTCGGGGTATCACCTGTGGACATTCAACGATTACCATGACACCACCCAGGGTATTGTCAGTGCTTTGTACAGGGACAAGGCGTTTACTGCCAGCCAGTTTGCCCAGCTCAACGCACCGTCGATTTTACTGTGGGACACGCCGCGCGTTATCTTTGGCGCAGGAGAAACCATCTGTTTCACATTGCTGATATCGAAGTATCACCAGGAGGATTGGCCGGATGCGCGGCTGTTTCTGAGTGTTTCTAGCGGGCAGGCGCTTCAGCTAGATCATTCTTCCATATCTGCAATGGGTTTGATGCCACTGACTGAATGGTCGGTGACACTCGCGAATTTTCAAACAGCACGGCAACTGGTTTTTCGCGCCGAACTGACCGCTGGCGATGTCAGGCTGGTTAACGAATGGCCGCTATGGGTTTACCCGGATTGTCCTATCAAAAACAACAAAGAGATTTTCATCAACTATCTGAGCCGCTATCTAGTCGAATCCTGCAACTTTCGGATCAGGCATTTCACGATCCCGATGCCTTTGGATGAACGCCATCTCATCATTACTGGCTTTCTCTATGATGGCATGCTCCAGGCGGTGGAACATGGGGCATCCATGTTGCTACTGGCCGATCCGCACACCTTCCGTCATACGGTTCATGGCAACGCTTTCAAGTCGCCATGGTGGATGGCAAAGCCATTTTTCTACCTGAACCGTTCAAACAACATCCAGGCAGCCAATGTGCTTGAAGATCATCCGGCACTAGCTAATATTCCGCACGAAACCTGCTGGAACCTCAATTTCTATCATTTGGTCGAGAACCGCTACGCGATCCGTATTGACTCGCCTGATTTGATTTGTGAACCCATTCTCTATGGAGTTGATGCGGATTTAAATCGACTGGCATATCTTTTCGAGTTTTCAATGGGGAAAGGGCGCATTCTCGTCAGCACACTGAACTTTGACCGGGAAAACATGAAAAATGTCGAAGTGCGTTATACCTTCAACAACCTAGTCAACTACTGCCAGTCCATCGAATTCAAACCAAAGCATGTCCTTCCGCTGGATCACCTGATAAACGCATTTTGTTCAGGTGATGAGCAAACCTGACGCTTCATCGTCCTGAATGAGAAGGAATTACCAGAAGAAATGTAGCACTTTCGCTTATTTTTAAATTCTGCTAAAACTTCAAGTTGCATGCTGATATTATGCCATATTCTTATTTTGAAATTGACACAAATTCGTTTTTGGATAGACCTGTACCAATTTTTTACCTCTTGGAAATGCCTTAGAGAATTCACTTTCCTTGATCATGAATTTCAATTCATTCATGCTCTTAACTCTGATATGCAATCCCAGGAGCAGTGGCATGAGTGCTTGACCTGTTTTGTACTTTAGATTGACTCGATCATCTTCCAGTGAGTAGAATAGTCGGTCGATGAAATATACATTTTTCATGTATTTCACGAGTATAGCGTAATAGTTCTTGCGCATAATCTTTCCGTCCTTATATAATTCGGGGTAGAAAAGTTGAGTTGCGAATAAATTTGAAATGATTTTACAATTTCATTGGGTGGTCAGATGGAAAGCCTTTCGTTCAATGATATAAAGATTTAAATTTCCATTATCAGTAATCTCCTTCCATTTTACCATCTGCGTATTCAGTTTGCCACTGTTCTTTCATTGCTTTCATTTCGTCATTCAATTCATCAGAAATAGAATGCGTTGCACTTCCTGCCTGAAAGGTAAATTTTAGAAGTAGTGGCAGGCGCTGCTCTACGGGCAGGATGTTGAACTTCTTGTGTGGTTCTTTTTGATACCAATAGGCGACAGAAGAATATTCATTCGATAGATGATTCCCATGTCCATGTTCAATAGAAGCACGGATAGACGAGGAAAAGCGTACAGTATTAGTCACATAAAAAACGTAGGAGGTTTGGTATCCATTGGTATGATCTTCATAAATTGAAGAACCATTAAACAGATAGGCGTTTGGTTGCATACCATAAGCCTGATTTAAAGCATCCTCGCTTCCTGTACCATGCAGACTAGGCGGCCACTGTTCTCCGTCTATGAATATCATCTCGTCTCCCTCACCCCACCAGGTTCTTTTGTTTGGATTCTTCAATTTGGTTTGCAAATTGGTGACCGATAAGTTGAAACCGATAAAATGTCCTTCCCCTTCTGCGTCAAGAATTGAAAAGTTATCTTTGTCAGTTAAATTGGCAATATTGGCCGGGGGGTGTATTTACAGTTATTTCATGCCCCCATCCGGCAGTTGGATTCTCACGGTTGAAACTCGCATGGAAGTATACAGTGTCATCACTAAATTCCTGTTCATAAACCTGATAATCAATATAGAAATATTGCCAGTATTCCGTACTTGATTCATTATGCAGCTCGATTCTGGCTGATTTATTAAATGGCATTGGCAAATAGCAGTTCAAAGCTACATGACCGCTGAATCCGGCTTTCTGGTTTGTTGATGCTGTGAAAAATATACTTTGGAAAGAATTGATCATAGAATGGCCAAGACAGAAAAAGTCACCCAATGGCACCAATACACTGGGATTTGCTTCATTATCCCAATAGACACCTATCGTTACTTTCCTTAATATGTAAGAATCGGCGGATTCTTGGGTCATCCAGATATGCGTGATCTTGCCAGGCCCTTGAATATCAGCAAGTATTCATCTTTCGCCTTTTTCAATTTTCCAGCAATCTTCATTCCTCCCACTGATATCCCAGCTGGATATCCTTTGAGTTTTGGCTTTTTTTACATATATTAGACCATCTAAAAAATCATTCACCGTAAACAACCTCCAAATGTATCTATCTGAGCGATACAATCAGATAGCACTTTTCACTGCATAGCATAGGGCTTCTCCACCAGGCCATCTGGTAGCATGCGTCCATAGTCTTTACCTGCCAATATTTTTTTCAAATTCTTTTATGATGTCTTCCATTACCTTGATTTTGCCAAGGTCGAAAGGCTTCTCATTTCTGGTTTTCAACAACTCCTTGACCTTCTTTGCGGCATTTTGAACAACCGTAGGGGCGCCATCATTGAGCCAGTTTTGATAATTTTTCATGTTAGATACTTTGGTTTCTCTGAATTCATCGCTTCTCAGAAATTCCAACGTGTGGTCTTCCATGATGAAAATTCCTCTCGGGCCAACGCTCTTAATAACTTCAACGCCAATTGTATTGGCATTCACGTCTATCCCGCGACTAAGTCTGCGAATGATGCCATTTAACTCATCATCCAGGACTAACTGTTCAAGACTAATAGTCAGACCTGTTGCAAACATGCCTGAATTCATACTGATGTCATTTCCTGCGCAGATTGAGCACATGTTGCTGATGGTTTTTTCCCAGGCATTCTGTTCGTCGTGAGTATTCGCATCTGAGTTGGGAGCGGTAGTATGACTTGGCATACGGTAATGCTTGGCCATCTGGCAGCCTGCCACTCGCAACAAACTTGTTTCCGGACCGCCGATCATTGCATTAGCATATTTCATATCATACGTGGTCCAAGAACTTCCATAAATAACAGGTGTTTCGGATCTCACCAACTGCGAAATAACGACGCCAGAAAGTATTTCTGTGTTGTGCATAGTCAGGAGACCGGCTACGGTATTCGGGGCACTCACTCCGGACATGGGTTCGGGCAGAAGTACCAGTGGTATACCTTCCTTAGCAATATCATAAAGCGCATCTACCGCTCCTTGTTCCCAGAGGAGCGGACTCGTAGATGATAGTTGGCATATGGCTGAAGGGCATCCAGATAGATCATCTTTTCCTGCTATAGTCTTCATTATCTTTATTATAGCGGCATTGACCTTGCTGCTTTCTGTTGAGAAGAACAGGGGCTTGCTGGTGTTCTCATATAGCGCCTTAACCGCATAAATCAAACTCGCTTCCGGTGTCACATCCTGGGGCATGACAGGAACACCGACGATATCGATGTCCTCGAGATTTTCGGATATCACACCAAAATCTTCAACGTCATTGACCGTTGAGTTTCTTCTTTCGCTGGTCTGCGCATCGATCATGAAAATAGCATTGTGGCCAGATGCGCATTTGGTTATCCCATCACCGATGGTAAATGCTTTTCTGCCTTCTCGGTTATAAAGATCAAATGTTTTTGGGATAGTCTTCAGACAAGTGTCAACCAGCTTGCGCGGGATCTTTACCAATCTTGCAGCATAATCCACTGAGGCACCATTGTCTTTCAGTAGGTCAAGCACTTTACTGCTATAAACTAGCACTCCCGAGTTTTCCAGAGTGTCAACTGATGCTTCATGCACTTGATTGATCTCTTGTTGGGATAAAACCTTGAAATCTGAGAACTTCATACGATCCTCCTTGAAATTTGCAAGCAACACGGTAGGAATCATTTGTTATTTTTTCGTCGCAACGACCACTACTGCGCTAGTATTCATTATTCTCGACCTTTTCTTTATTAAAGAAATTGTATATGATACCGCCAAACTTCATATAACTGGTAGATGCTCCCAAAGGTTTTTTCGAAACCAGCAAGGAGCCAATATTCAACAGTCCAATCAAAACACCTATAACATATGGCGATCATCTTTCTAACTATAATAAATCCATTTTTACTCTCATGCAAAATATTTTTGATATGAGTGTAAGTGCATCGAGGGGCATCATTGTGCATCTTTTTGCCTGATCACTCAGCGTTCATAATCAATACAGATAATTAACAAACAATATGTCGTATTTGCATATATCCGCGACTGGTTCAACTGATGGTTCCACTATCAAAATTGATGTTGACAACTGATCCTGACTTTATGATTCTGGTTGCGTTTTCGCAGGCATAAATCAGAGGAATATCCAGTGCCATGCCAACTGTCAGGGCATGACCATACGGGTCATCATCTTCGACGATCATCGCTTTAGCCTTCCGCATCAACGGAAGAAGTGAATTGTTGGTAGAGCGTGTTACCAGGATATAATCACTGCGGTTTTCGGCGGTTCTTATATCTTCAGAATCCTCGATGACGATAACTTCGCCACGGATAGAACCTTTGCTGCTGCTGATTCCTTTTGCCAGCAGACTGCCAACATTTTGTATTTTAAGCGTGTTAGTTGTCCCGCTCATCCCGATTGGGGTGCCTCCGGTGATGACGACGACATCACCGGATTGAGCAGCCCCGGACTCCATGGCTTTTTTGATACCCATCTCGAACATGTCATCCGTTGAGCTGACTTTCTCAACTAGAAATGGATAAACGCCCCAGGAGAGTGCCAGCTGGCGCAGTGAACGCAAAGAGACTGTGGTTGCGATAATCGGACATTCCGGCCGGAATCGCGAAATCAGGCGTGCTGTCCTGCCGCTATAAGTTACAGCGACAATAGCCGCGGCTTTTAAGTACATAGCCGCGGTGCAAGTCGCGAAGCTAATTGCATTAGCTGTAATGGGAGCCATATCATAATGGCTGTTTTTAAGTTTTTCCCAGTAATTAATTGATTTTTCTGTCTGCTCTGCAATACTGACCATCATGCGCAGGCTTTCCAGAGGATAATTGCCAATTGCTGTTTCGCCGGAAAGCATAATTGCACTGGTTCCGTCAATGATGGCGTTGGCTACATCACTGACTTCTGCTCGGGTCGGCCGTGGACTACGGATCATTGAATCAAGCATCTGCGTGGCCGTTATGCAGGGTTTACCAATTTTGTAGCATTTTTCGATCATCGACTTTTGCAGCATAGGCACTTCCTGGACCGGAATTTCCACTCCCAGATCACCACGGGCAACCATGATACCGTCAGCGACCTTAAGAATGTCATCAAAATTATTCACACCTTCCCGATTTTCAATCTTGGCGATCAGGTGAATCGACTCCCCATGATACTTTTTCAATACTTTGCGAAGTTCAAAAATATCGGATGGTTTGCGCGTAAAAGAAGCGGCAATAAAATCAAATTCGTGCTCGACAGCAAATTGAAGATCGTCAATATCTTTGGCACGCAGCGGAGGCAAATTGACAGTGGTGTCAGGCAGATTGATACTCTTATTGTCGGAAACTGGACCTCCGTTAACGATGCGGCAGATAATATTTCTACCGGATATGCGCTTTACTGACAGCTCAATCAACCCATCATCAATCAGTATTCGCGAACCCTCGTGCAAATCCATATGAATGTTGTCATATGTTACTGGAATCAGTTTATCGTTTCCCATCTCATCAGATGCCGTGACAACAACCTCTTCGCCCTCTCTAAGATCGATTCTGCCATTGATGAATGTTCCCGTTCTGATTTGCGGTCCGCGCGTATCGAGCATTATTGCTATTGGCTGACCCAGTTCACTGCTGATTCTTCGGATACGTTCTATCCTGTCATTGTGCTCAAGATGTGTTTCATGTGAGAAATTCAAGCGGGCCACGTTCATGCCAATAACAACTAGTTGGCGCAACATGTCATCCTGGTCTACAGCTGGGCCCATTGTGCAGACTATCTTCGTTTTTCTCATGACTATACCTTCTTCCCGATATCTTTCTGTTTAAAAAGTCTATAGAATTGAATTAATACTGTCGGAATAACTGAACCTGCGATGACTGCGATAATGTCAGCATGGACCCATCATGGCTTTTGGCATCAGGAAGTTTACACGGCTTATGAGCAATGAAAGAGGGCTACTTTTAATAGCCCTCCAACTGAATATGGTCGATCGTGTTAAGGATGAAAAGCAGGTATAAACCTAATGTTGAACACATGACTTACGTTTCCATTATTATTCGTCACATTATGAATCGGCATCATTTCTCTCCCAATACTTTTTACACTCATAATGATCATAGAGCAAATCTTCGTATTCGCGCTGTATGGGTAAAGACAAATCGAAACTGGGACAAGCCTTGATTTTTTCTCGTTTCATGCTGACGCTGATACGACGCTTTTTCCAGCTGATCCAATCAATCCATTCCGGATCGATCAGCACTTTCTTTTCCTTTTCTTCATCGATTTCAATCACCAGATAACGAATCTCCCAGGTCTCTAAGTCAACAATAAGGTCAGAGACAAACCCAAGATCTCCGTCGCTGGTCGACACTGGATATTTCAGCACATGGTCAGTGCTGATGATGTTGGGTCCATCGGATTCCTCGTCATGGACGATTTTTCGTGGTTCGCTCAACGTTATAGGGAAAGGTACTTGAGTCTGGCCATAAGCGGCGCTCTGCGCTGTATCCGTACCACCGATACCCACACCACCGACACCCATGCCACCAATACCCAAGTAGGTTGGCCAATGGTAATATTGAATCAATTCATTTTCGGCGTCATGTGACAGCGGCTTTTCTTGATCAACTTTCGGGCTGTTGGCCACCTGATCACGCGTCAGATCAACCCGGATCTGGTGCTTTTCCATATCAATTGCAAGTACCGATGCAGGTGATATCAGCACCTGTTGGCCGAAAAGCCAGAAGCCGGTCTTATCAATCAAGTAGCGTACAATCCAGGTATTATCATCAAAATAAACATCATTGACTTTGCCGATTTCGCCATCCTTAGCCTGGATGGTCAATCCTTTAAGTTCCTTCAAACTGACTAACATCAGATACACCTCCGTCAATTGGCTGTGTTGTCACAGGACATCAGGCCCCGAGCATCAACATTATTTAATTATAACCGCCCCTGTCGCTGTTTTCAGTTACGTCATTAGAGTATCTTTCAATGTTGTGTTATCATGGCATGCTCTTCACCTCTGGATCAACCTCGGTTTTCACACTGGATGATTCAGATACTTCGGTCAAGATGCTGCCTGCTTTGTCCTGCATCTTCGGTTCAATGGCAATATCTCCGAGTGCAATAATGCCTACAAGCCGATTGTTTTCAACAATTGGCAATCTTCTAATCTGATTTTCACCCATAATTCTCCCGGCTTCGGTCATGTCCATTTCAGGATTTCCCAGGATCGGGTTTGATGACATGATTTCGCCTACTCTAATGGTCGCTGGATCACTTCCGTTGGCAACGACCTTCAACGCGATATCTCTGTCTGTTACAATTCCAATGACTTGTTCACCGCGGCATACAGGAATTGAGCCGACATTATGTTTTTTCATCAGTTGGGCAGCTTGAATAACTGTTTCCTCTGGACTGGTAAATGCTATTTTTTTGGTCATAATATCTTTGATCTTCATGATTATCGCCTTTCTCAATCTACTTTGACGTTTAATGCAGTTCAGCACCCATCATCGTACGCCTATGACGATTGATTGATGGGGTGCCAACAATCTCATCCGGGAATCACTCACAAAAAAATTACTGACTTCCGGCTGGTCGAACATATTGCGATCCCAGCTATAACTCCTGTAAAATGTGTTCTGGCCTTCGGAAGCCTCAACACCTGATCTTTTCTTTAACTTGTCTAACCCGATACCATTAAGTATAGCAAGGAAGCAGTTGTGTCAAAGTTTACGATGATTAGAGTCCCATCTTTGCCTTCAACGCAGTTAGTTCATCTTCCACTGAAGCAGCAATATCATCCTTATTATACTTGTTTGCCAAAGATTGAGCCTGATCAACGGGTTGCGCATCCAAGTCTGCCATGGCGTTTGATTGATCTAACATTTGGTCGGCCTTATCTTCCATGCGTTTAAAATCACCAGCACTACTTTGCATTTTATCTGACGAAGCGCCTATCTTATTGACCTTGTTCTGAGTTCTGGCTACTGCGACTTTTGCCTTGATCAACTGTCGGCGATTGTTCATTGAGTTCATATCTTTAACCAGTTTGTCATGCAATTGCCGCATTTTAATGGCATTCTCACGGGCTGCGGCATATGTCGTTTCTAAACCGGCGCCGATGGCCTCAGACTCATGCTTTTTGCTGAGGAAAACACGAGCGTCATCATCATTGCCCGCAATTAGCGCCTTCTTCGCCAGGCCTTCGTATTTCGCCGTTTCATTGGCATTTTCATCGAGCAGTCTCTTGGTCCGGCTCTCTTCGGCCATGACGCCTGCAGTCTCCCTTTTAACATCGGCCAGATCCTCAGATAACTTGCGTAAATATTGGTCAATCATCTTAGCCGGATCTTCGGCTTTGTCCAACAATGCATTAAGATTGGATGATATGATGTCTGTAAATCTCGTTAAAATACCCATTGTTATTCCTCCCATAATTCGGTTCTATTCCGATTCCTTGTACTTTCTGGCCAAATCATCTGCTTCACTGTCCCCAAATGAATCGAGCTTCGTATTCAATATTTTCTCTGTCTGTTCTGCTTCAAGATTCTTTTGTTTTTTTGATTTTCGCCACCAGATAAAGACAACAATCAAGATCACAGCAATTCCCGCTATGATCAACACAGAAATCCAGGGGGACCTCGTCACACTCATTATCCGCTCGCCCGCATCATTAAATGATCTGCTGAAAAATTCTTCATCTGATATGCTGTCAGTGTAATAATATCTATCAATATAATCGAGAAGGATATCAGCAGCTTCATTATCTATCACGCTTTTTGCCTGAACCCCGCTGACATACCAGGTAGCATATTCACCTTCATATTCATAAAATATCAGTAGCAGATGAGCTTCATCGGCAAAAAGTTCATCGTACAAGCTTAATGCAAAACCTTCTACTTCACTATCAGATGGATAATGCGTACCGTTAATCGTGTCAGTCAAATATAAATACGGTTGAACACCTGTCTCTCGATAGAAATTACTCATACCTGAAGTCAATTCAGTCTGGTTCTGGATCCAGCCAAGCTCATCAGTAAAGTATCCGGTTTCAACAACACTGCCTCGCGGCAACGGTTCACGTTTTATTGATGATTTGGTTATCGATCCGCTGCTGGCAAAAGAAAATACGCCTGTCAATAGAACAGTTGCGAAAATTATAATGATTAGGGGTGTGATACAACCCAATCCTGCACATGAGCCACATCCACCGCCACCGCCAAAAATAGGATTACGATTCCGACGATTAAACATGCCGCCATATTGATTGACACGATGTCCACCTAGATGTGTTTGTCCCAAACCTCTGGTGCTGCTGCGTCCGCCAAAGATGCCGCCCGAACCGCTGCTGCTGCGTCCGCCAAAGATGCCGCCCGAACCGCTGCTGACTCCTCCACCACGTCTGCTAAAACCACCTCCGGATCTACCGCCAAAGCCACGGCTGCCGCCACCGCCAAAACTCCTGCCGCCGCCTCCGCCCCTGAGTGCCATTTATATCAAACGCTCCTTTCGAAATGTTATTTCTTCTGCACCAGGCATCTTATCCAATTCAGACTATTCTTCTTCCTTGAATTATTCTGATGATAATTATAATGACTGCAATCACCAGAAGCACATGGATGAAACCTCCCAAAGTAAATGAGGTTAGCAACCCAATCAGCCATAAAACAGCAAGAATGATCGCGATTGTCCACAACATAGTAGTTCTCCCTATTTTGATAGGCCAGAGATATCTGACCGGGCTTTTATCATCCCACAACAATGTGGGTCATTTCCATTTGCACTTGATCATCAGTTTGCATAATGTTGATCATTCCAGAGTTCGATGCATCGTGACCATCCAACTAATGAAAACTTCTGACATTCTTATATTATAATCGTTATTACTATTTGTCAATATATTATTATACTTATTGTTGCGCATAAATTGACTATCTGGATATTGAAACGGACCCTTTATGAGTCATGAACGATTTACACTTGGACTGGTGAAGCGGTTTCTTCATTCGCGAATACTGCTGCCTTGTGCGCAGCTTCACGTGCCTTTTCAGCACGCCACTCGACCCCATACTTTCTGACCACTGCTCTCAGTCAAAGCATTGCAGATATCCAGCTCAATTACTGGGCATGATTCTCTGACAAGCGAGGGTGTCTTCGATTGATATGTAATTATGATTTCATGATTATAGTAGCCGACTTGTATGATGATCTGTTCTTTATCTTCATCATGGTCCTAATGGGTACATCAATGACATCACAGGGCGAATAAACTCTTTCTTCCTGATCCCCTATCTGCATGACTATCCGACCTATGACGATCGTTATGTGGATCTTTTTTATGGTATAGATTTCCGGCAACGCCTCCTGTGCATGCAGGACTATCTGGCTATTATCCTCAATATTGTTTACATTGGCCCAATATGCCAGATTTATTTGCTTTTTGTACCTGTCGATCCTGTCATTAATTTTTTCTACATTTAATTTTTTTATATCAGCAATGTCGTCATTCAAACTCATATAACTCTTAAACTTTGCTTTTGAGAAATGCGTTTCTCCTTTCAATTCCAATTGATCGTTACCTGTTATCATGCTCGCTGCTTCTTTGATGGTACCAGCGAACTTATTCCTTATTTGATCGAACTTCATAATATTAAAACCAATCATAATAACCTCCGCTATATAACTGCAATTCCAATTTTCCATTTCGTGTTACATATTAATCCATGGTGGCTTCAAGCACTTCACAGCAACATCAATACGCTCATTTGAAAATGATAATATATAAGGTTGGCATTGGTGCTCTTATCCCAGGAACAAATTGTGAATTTCACCAATAAGAGCGTTTTGGCAACTTTGACCGCATTAGATAAACAGTCTTGCGGTCAGCAAACAGCTTATAGTCTACTTTTGCTTCTTCGTCAATTTCTCGATTCTTTTCATCTTCTTTCTTGGTAGAAGTTCCAAATCTGTCCTGTATCCGAATACATCATACAAGGCATCAGTCACGTCTGAGTGCGTATAGGTAGGAATAGATCCGTCTCCTTCTCTTTCCAGATTGTCCTTTTCACCTTTAGTTTTCACGGTGAGCGTAGTTGGTATTTTTCTATTACCAACAGAGAAAAAAGTACGGATTATTTCATTTCTTTGATACAAATCATATTTTAGCTGAGCTAATGTGTATACTTCCCTGTTGCCTGCTGGTGGTAAGCGCTTTACAAAATCAATGATGTCAGTTTTGTTGTCTGATTTTTCCAATGCTTTTAACAACCTTTCATATTCGGCAATTGGCAATAAAACGGAATCCGGCTGGTTATTCTTCATTATAATGACCTTTCCGAAGCAATCGGTCAGTTCATGACACTTTTCATTATTATTGATCAAATTTGTCAAGTCCGAAATTGAAATATTCACTGTGGTCACCTCTATCTCAATTGAATGAAAATCAGGGCTATTCTATACATCTAATGTATGTTAAGAATAACTGTTTTCAATTCTGAATAACTTAACAAATTTTGCGTGAATAGGTTTAATTTTTGGAATTACTGATCCATACAGTGTACTCATTATCAAGGATATGCTCAAACACAAAGATTGTTGGTCAGATTATTACAGTTCTTATTTTCTGACATATATTGAAAAAGACATTAAAGACGTCTTAAACATTCATGACGAAAACGTAATTTTCAATATTTATCCATATTCATTAAAAATCACCTTACGGATTATTAATCGATTCGATTGTGATTGCAGTAATCTTAGAATTGCTTTATTTTTTTGATAGTTCTCAGATAAGTATAACTGAATTCTCTCATGATCCTGTTCAGATCCATTTTTGTACTGTGCTATGATCCCGTTAACGACATCTAGCGCTGTCTGGTATTTATTGCAGAAAAGATATTGCGCGATCTTAGCGAATTTTTATTCTAATGCTGCAATAGAAGGTAAATATAATCACACATATTAGTATTGATATTGCCGCTGCCATGATCAGGACCTCCTTTGTTCTCAAAACTGCCACTTGATATGTCACGGTAGACATATTGTCATTATGACATGATTTTTCGCAAAATACGGCCGATGACGAATTTAACGTGTTTCATGCCGGAATTAGCATTTCAGACACGACTCAATCATCCGGAATGGCAGCCATTAAGGTGAATTCATTCTCGTTGTGTTCAATCTTGATAAAGCCACCGTAAGATTCCACGACTTTTTCGATGTTCCTCAGACCAAAACCATGCGATTTTTCCACTTTAGAAGAGATATATCGCCCATCTATGGTTTCGAGTTCGCCGCTATACGAGTTTTTCACTTTCAACAACTGCAGCTTATTCATCATACCCATACTGATCGAGACAAATTGACTATCGTCGCTTTTCATCCTGAGGCATGCATCAATCGCATTTTCTAAAGCGTTTCCTAAAACGATGCACAAGTCGCTGTCGCTGATCGCGTTTTGACGATCAATTTTGCAGCGGCTGTCAAAAAGAATACCGTGTTCTTTCGCATGAAGACAGTAGTACCCGATGATCGAATTGGCGACAATATTCTCGCAGAACACAGGCAGCCGTTCGCTATCTGTTTTTCGGCTGTATTCATTGAGGAAGGATGTCAAATCAGCGAATCTACTTTCATCAGCCAGTCTGCTCATCGCTCCGATGATGTGGCGGAAGTCATGCTTAATTTCGCGTACCTCAGTCATTTGCTCACTTAATGCAGCATAATACTGCTTCTGCATGGTGATCTGACTTTTGGCAAAATCCAGCCGCGAAGCAGTTTGGGTTAAGTCATCGTAGAGATCGCCGACGCGCAGCGTGTAGACCCAGTTCATGATCAGTAAAAACGCAGATAAGCAAGCAAGCAGTGCCAGCGACAGGTTCATATAGATGATTCCACTGATGTAAAAACTATCCAGGGTCAGACCGATGATGACAAGCATTGCACTGATAAACACAATCAAGCCGAATTTTTTAATCTCGGTCTGACCTTTGTAGACCTTGATAAACAGATAGATATCCAGGGCATAGGTTAGCGCGGGCAGGATGTTTGACAGATAGTTGTTGTAGATTTGCTCAGGTATGAAAAGAAAGATGAGGTATAACAAAGCATAATAGACTAGGAATCCAATCTTGGCTCGATTGGAAATATGGATGCCGCATTGCTCTTGTACAAGAAATATCAACAGGTATTTCATGACAAAGGTTGTGAAGTACATCAGCTCGTTGGTTGATTCATAGGGCAAATTGAAAAATAGCAAGGGTTGCCAAAAGCCGTAGAATTCAGAAGTCAGCATGATCCGAATCAGGATAAAGAAGATCATGACCGGCAGCCACAGTGATTTGAACTTTCGCCGGACCATCGTGGCATAAGTTGCCAGCAGACTGATAAACGAAAACAAGGCAATGCCAAATAAAATGAATCGAATCGCTGTTCGGTTGCTTTTCTCACGTATGTTCTGCTGATAGTCGTTCAGTTCAGGTGTCATGTAAAGTCCGGAGAATCTGGTTGTTGCGACTTCGATGATGACTTCATGCACGGTACCGTCATTGAGTATCACAGGGTATTGTTCTGCTGTCGGAACCGTAAATATTCTGTCGGATTCTTTGGATAAGGTTCCGCTTTTGGCAGCAAGCTGGCCATCGAGAAACACCCGGTAAGCACCGCCGAAATTCGGGATTTCAGAGGTAACCGCCTCATCATAGGCCAGTCCGGTCAGGATAAGCCTATAGCTCCCATATCCTGCAATGGGTAAATTTTGGCCGTCAACCGAATACTTGGACCATTTATCAGGCACATTTATAATTAGATCCGGCTGACTGAGTGGCTCTGGTTCCGTGACAAGCAGTTGCTGCCAATAAAACACCCATTGCCCGTCCAGGTGGATCCTGTGGTTTTGTCGATCCTTATACTCAGATGAAACATGCCGAGTACCGTTAACCGCCAGAGATGCTCCGGTCAGTTCGTGGTAATACCGTGTGTAAATTATAGGCAGAAATATGATCATGACGGACAGAACAAGCCCGATAATCAGAAACAATCGTTGTTTTGATTTGATCATCTCAATTCCCTCGATCCAGATAATGGAATAGATGCTTGAAATAGCTCTCTTTTGCTGCTTTAAGATACTTCCGCGAAATGTTGATTGTCTCCGGACCTATTCGGAAATAATTGCCCGCCATTTCCGTCACATGAAAGAAATTAACGACAAAACTCTGATGGCATCGGACAAAAGATGATGACGGCATTTGCTTCAGCACCTCATCTAGCTTGGTATAACACATCAAATGGCTGCCATTTGACATGTGAAAGTAAATAAGTTTCTCACTGCTTTCCATATATAGAATATCTCGAACAAAAATTTGATAATTGACGTTTTTGTAACTGAAGAAATACTTTTGCCGACGTTCAAGGATCATGCCGGCCAATGCTTGATCCAGAATAAGTCGCAATTTTTCAGGATTAACTGGTTTGATCATATAATTAAAGGCAAACACATCATAGGCCTCGGGGTAATGCTCATTACTGGAGGAAATAAAAATGATTTTAACATCAAGCAGATGTGAACGAATTTCACCTGCTGTAGTTATTCCATTCATTCCAGGCATATTGATATCCATAAATAACAGGTCAAATATGACATCGGGGTCTTTGCAGTCGTCAAGCAGGGATTCACCGTCAGAATATGTAGCTATTTCAAAAGATGGTTCATAAGCATATAAGGCCTTCGACAAGTCGAGAATATCTTCTGGATTGTCGTCGCAGATGCCAATACGTACTAGCATGACTCCCCCTTAATTGACTGGAAAGTTTGTATAGACGGCCGGTGGCTCCGAATAATCACTGGAAACATAACCACTAGTCCACGATTCGTTCGGTTATTTTTGTCTGACGACGTCTGACAAAAAAGATGACCAGAAGATGTAAACCGCTGATAAAAGCTGCCTCCAGCGACATGATTGCGGCATATCGAAGACTGTCATCGCCGGACAGCCGGAGCATCATGGCGTGAAGCGGAATCTGAAATACAAAATCAGTCATTCTAAGTCCGAAGAAAAGCAGCAAGCTGTTGAGTATCACATAAGGAATAAATAGCAGCCAGCGTTTTCGAGATTTGCTTTTCATCAAAGATACGAGTCCCCAAAGGAAAATGGCCATCATAAAATATACGGCCATAAAGACAACCTGGGTGGGAAAGAAAACCAAAGTCAGAACAAGCAAGGAAAGACCAGCAGCAAACGTATAAATCCATGGCTGGCTGGCTGCCAGCAGCACGATCAAGATCGGGATAATCAAAGCCTGCAGTAAACTAAGAACTCCTCTGAACAGCATCAGGCTTAACAGGCAAAGGGTTAAAGCCAAGCTTGAAACCGCAAGATAACGAGCAGCTTTACCGTTGAATTGAGTTTTAGCGGGTTGTCGCATTTATCCCTTTTCCTTTCGATACAGATTCATGTCAAATCGCTGATATTGATTTTTACCTTGTTTTTTTGCCTGGTACATGGCAAAATCAGCGTACTCGATCAGGTCGTATACTTCACGTGTATCCAACCCGAAAACGGCCATCCCGGCACTGCAGCGGAAAGGGACGGATATACCGTCTATCTTCGCAGGTTCCGAGAGCACTTTTGTCTCAATTTCGTTCCATATGCGCTGAATATCAGCCTCTTCAACCGAAGTATAGCCGTGCATATATAAACCAAATTCATCACCGGAGATACGCATGCAAATTTTATTGCTGTAGTCAATCTGCTGTAATCGCCTGGAAAAAATCTGAAGGTAGGCGTCGCCAGTCCGATGTCCGTACGTATCGTTGATCTGTTTAAAGTGGTCAATATCCAAAAAGGCAAAAATACCCAGCTTGTCAGGCTGCTCGTTGATGTGTATTTCAATTTCTGCCCTGTACTGATATCGGCTGACCAACCCGGTCAGCTCATCCTTAACCAACCGATTATTCAAATAGCTGTTTAGTCGATTCAGTTCAGCATTGGCCTTGCTGAGCTCGCGCTGCGTATTAATCAGTTTGTTATTCAATTTTTGTATCTGCTCGAACTGCAGGCGAATTGTTTGCTCTCGTTTACCCGTCAAATCATGATCAGAAATCCTGATCAGTTTCATGAATTCGTTAATGACATATTTGATTTTACTGCTTGACTCTTCCTGGTCAAGAAAACTGGCGTCTAGGCCCATGATCAAAATATGATTCTCGATTGCCATAAAACAGACGGAAACAGATGTTTGCGGACTACGTAGACTTAGCGTTCGCTGACAGGCCAGAACATCCTTTGTCTCCAGGACCTGTTGGATCAATTCCTGAATCAATACCAGGTCAGATTCTGTGAATAGATCCGCCAGATGCTTCTGAAACGGTGAGATGAGATAAACGGGCTGATGCCAGTAAACCTCGATGATCTGACCATCCGTGTCACACTTGATAAGAAATGTTGTCAGAGATGATTGCATGATCTCACCTTTGATCAGACTGATTGTCTGCAACAGTTACCGTATTGATCTGAAATACCTGATGACTCCATTCGATAAGTTCAGCGGCCGTATCTGAGTAAAAATCAACTGGCCATTTTTTCCATATCTGGGTTGTCGTTTTAAAGGCTCGTCCGCCAACAGCTATTTTCACTTTCGGATGCTGATTTTTTACAGCTCTAACCATGCTTTCACATTCTTGCAGATGCTGAGGCATGGTGACAGACAGAGCAATGTAAGCGTATAAACCAGCACACCTGTACGGAAGAAAGATCCACTGTTAAGCT
>JAWSUP010000018.1:0-23276 GCA_033549405.1 Bacillota bacterium
CTGCATTGCTTCCGGTCCAATCACCTATACTGAGTTAACCCGATAGCCACATTAAATAATAAAGAACCACACAAAAAGCAGACATTGACGCTACCGTATTTATCTGTTATTTTGTTAAAGACAAGTAAATCCACAAAATGTTGATAAAAACATTGCATAATACTATCAACCAATTGAAGTTGATAATGGAGATGAAGGATATAAATAACCACTGCATCATTGTCTGGCAGGATCGTCGAACGGCTGCAGCTGCGGATGCGATCTCAGCACAATTTTAAGTGCAATGGTTCACAATGAGTGTCGATTGAAAGCAAAGGGGGATCTTCACAATGTTAACAGCTGATATCGTCATTATTGGTGCCGGAGCAGTTGGCTGTGCCATCGCGAGGGAGTTTTCCAAATATCAAGCAGATGTGGTTGTGATTGAAAAAAACGAAGACATTGGGGGAGATGCGTCAAAATCCAATAGTGCCATCATTCATACCGGATATGATGCCACTCCAGGCAGTTTGGAATCGCAGCTGGTGGTTGCAGCCAATCCCATTTATCAGGAATTGACCAGAGAGCTTGATGTTCCTTTTAAGCAAATCGGCGCCATTTTGCCGGCCATTACAGAAGAGCAATTTGATAGTTTGCCAGCAATTAAAGAAAAAGCTTTCAAAAACAGAGTCTATGACGTGGAATATGTGACACGTGAACAGTTGCTGCACATGGAACCTGAACTTAATCCTGAAGTCAAGGGAGGTTTACACATACCGAGAGAAAGCATCATTGATCCATTCATTTATGTCCAGGCCTTGGCAGAAAATGCCCATGAAAATGGTGTCAGCTTTTTATTGAATACGAAAGTTACCGGAATTCAAGTTGACAATCATCAAGTGCAATTGGTTGAAACAACAGGCGGTTTGATCCGGACACGAATCGTGATCAATGCTGCCGCACTTTATTCAGATGAAATTGCAGCCATGGTTGGCAAAGCGACTTATAAGATGGTGGCTCGAAGAGGGCAGTTCTATATTCTTGATAAAAACACATCATGCAAAGTCAATCATATCGTTCTGCCCATACCGACAAAGATTACCAAAGGCAAACTGATGTGCCCGACCATTCATGGCAATATGCTTGTTGGACCCACTGCTGAAGACCTCGAAGATAAGTTTGACAAGTCGACAACTGCGGAAGGCCTTGAGAGTATTTATGCCGATGTTCGCAGATTGATTCCTGGTGTCAACATTCGCGATAGTATCGTTCAGTACAGTGGTCTGCGGCCAAATCGCAATCCTGAGGGTTTGCATGTTGATACGTATGGCGATATAAGGGGGTATATCAATTTGTCAGGGATTCGCTCGACGGGGCTGACCTTAAGTGCAGCGATGGGAAAATATGTCGTCGAATTCGCCAAAGAGGCGGGGCTGGATCTGAGATTCAAGGAGACTTATGTCAAGTACCGGAAAGGGATCATAAAATTTGCTGAACTCACCTTGGCAGAGCAAGACAAACTGGTAGCTGCTGATCCGCTGTATGGGCATATTATTTGCCGATGCGAGACAATTACCGAGGGAGAAATCGTTCAAGCGATCCAACGCCCGCTTGGCGCAAAGAGTGTTGATGCGATCAAACGCCGGGTAAGGGCTGGAATGGGTCGCTGCCAGGGAGGGTTCTGCGGCCCCAGGGTGATCGAAATCCTGGCCAGGGAGTTAAATATCCCGATCACTGAAGTCAACAAGAATAATACTGGCTCATATTTACTTACTGGAAAGAACAGATAACCGGAGGATGAAACCATGCTGGAAATGAAATGCGACGTTGCTGTGATCGGTGCCGGCCCGGCGGGTCTGGCGGCAGCTCTGTCGGCAAAAAAAACAGGTGCTGAAAAAGTACTGCTTATTGAACGAGATAGCAGTTTAGGAGGGATCTTGCAGCAATGCATTCATGCTGGTTTTGGACTCAGTTATTTCAAGGAAGAATTAACAGGACCAGAATACGCCAATCGGTTTATAGCAGAAGTAACGCAGTCTGGTATAGAGATCATGCTAAACACGATGGTTTTGGATGTTTTGCCGAATGAGCAAGCAGTCATTTGCGTCAGTTCCTCGCAGGGTATGACACAGATTAGTATTAAAAGTGCTGTTTTGGCGATGGGGTGCAGGGAAAGAACGCGGGCAAATATAATGATTCCTGGCACCCGGCCAGCAGGTGTCTATACGGCAGGTTCAGCACAACGTTTGATCAACCGCCAGAATGCCATGGTAGGCAGACGAGTGGTTATTCTGGGATCGGGTGACATTGGCATGATCATAGCCCGACGTATGACACTGGAAGGCGCTCAGGTTTTGGCAGTTGTCGAAATCATGGATTATTTGGCTGGACTAACCCGGAATCGGGTGCAATGTCTGGATGATTATGCAATACCCCTGAAATTGTCGCATACAGTGACCAGAATTATGGGTCATCAGCGTGTTGAAGGTGTATACATCGCCCAAGTGGATACGAAGAAAAAACCCATTTTAGAGACTGAGGCGTACATTGCATGTGATACATTGCTTCTGTCTGTAGGCCTGATCCCTGAAAATGAATTGACGAGATCAGCTAAAATAAAGATGTCAACGATCACCAATGGTCCTGTCGTAAATCAGTACATGCAGACGTCCGCTCCTATGATCTTTGCCTGTGGCAATGTCGTCCATGTTAATGATCTGGTCGACAATGTCTCAGTAGAAAGTATGATTGCCGGCAGGAATGCCGCCAGATATTCATTTGGAACTTTGCCGGCTGTACAAAGTACGGTTGAAGTGCAAAAAGGTCAAAATATTCGATACATATGTCCGCATGAGGTTAACCTTTTTGATCCTACTGAAAAAGTGAAATTCTATTTTCGAGTGGTGGAACCGGATCGTGATGTCAAAATCATCGCCCGTTCAAATGGCGATGTTATTGCCAGCAAAAATGTCAAAGTCGTCAATCCGGGTGAGATGGAAAGCATTCAAATCGGTTTGGATCATATCCAGGGAACGGATATTTCCATTGAAGTGGTCAAGGAGGCAAGGTGAATGGTTAAAGAAATGACCTGTACGATATGTCCTGTTGGATGCAAAATCACTGTAAATGGCGAGGGATATGAGATTCGTTCTATTTCCGGATATGCATGCAATCGGGGCATTGTATACGGAAAAAGTGAATTTTCTCATCCGGTCAGGATTTTGACAACCACTGTAAAAGTTTCAAATGAAGACAGACTTCTTCCTGTCCGTTCAAAACAGCCAGTTCCCAGAGAATTGATCTTCGACTGTATGAAAATAATCAAAAAGATCAGTGTTACAAGTCCGATCAAAATGGGCGATATCATTGTCGCTGATATTTGTGACACCGGAATTGATATCATTGCTACAGGAAATTTGGAGTGAGGTGCAGCCGTGGCTGTCAAGCCAGTGTTGTAAGATACTGGCCATCTCAGATCCAATCATATACTGGCCTTTGCGAGTTGGATCGGATTCTCATACATGTCTTGCCCGCCGCCAGACAATGAATAGTATTCACCATTCTTTTCATCATAGTATCTGTTGAGTAAAATTTTGCCATCGACTGTTTTAAAATGAAGCTTAAAGACGCATTTATGCTAGTTAAAGAGCCTTTGTTCTAACTCAAGTATTGGTAATTCAGATAAAATGTACTTAATAGTTGTGAAATCTGCTATCGCGGTTGACGGATGTAGTAATCTAGCACAGGGATTCGCATGAGTATTTTATGGAGAATTATGACATGAGTTTAAAGGGCAAGACAGCTATCATCGGGTATGGTGAGACAGAATTTGCTAAGCATAGAAACGCCGGGGAACGAAGCAATTATACTGAACAATGTAATGCAGCAATCATGGCCATTAAGGACGCAGGAATCTGCAAAGATGATATTGACGGGCTGATTGCAATACCGCCGCTTGATCAAGGTGTTAGCTGGGCGATGGATGTAGCTGAATATCTTCAGTTACGCTTAAAGTATATCGATAATCTCTACTTTGGTGGTGCGGCGGGCAATGCGGCAATACTATACTCGGCGGCAGCAGTAAATGCAGGATTGTGCAATACTGTGTTGCTTGTTGGCGGTTCAGTAATGGATCCAAAACAGATGCATGAATATGAATCAGAAACTACTGTTCCTTTTGAGCACGATTTTGATACAATCTATGGCCCTATGTCAGACAATTCTGCTTATGCGTTAATTAAACAAAGATATAAGTATGAATTTGCAGCAAAAGAGGAACAGTTCGCTAAGATTGTTGTCAACGCCCGCTACCATGCCTCAAGATTTCCCAATGCACTTCTCAGGAATCTTGTAACAGTGGATGATGTGGTAAACTCCAGGATGATTTGCGATCCGCTTCATTTATATGAAATTGTTATGCCCTGTATTGGTGCGAGCGCAATCATTCTTACGTCGGCTGAACGAGCAAAGAAAGCAAAAAATCCTCCAGTCTATCTACTTGGCGGAGGACAAAGTATTGACAGGGGTATGTGGACGCCTGCATATGGCCGCAACACTTCCTTAACAACATCGCCGGTCAAACTTGCTGCACAACAGGCGTTTCAGATGTCCGGCCTTTCCATAAATGATATGGATTTTGTACAGCTTTATGATTGCTATACAATAACAGTATTGATAGCTCTTGAAGATATTGGCTGCTGTGAAAAAGGAAAAGGCGCTGAATTTGTTGAAAAGACGGACTTAACATATAAAGGGGAGCTACCATTGAATACTGACGGTGGACAACTGGGAAGAGGTCAACCTTATGGAGCTTGCCATTTTATGCATACAGTCGAGACCGCAAGACAGTTGATGGGTAGAGCGGGGGAACTTCAGGTGAAAGGCGCCAGATTTGGACTTGTAAATGGCAATGGCGGATCAATGGCAAATGAATGCACACTGATTTTTGGAAACGAGATTCTATAGAACAATCAGCAGATAGCATTCAGTAAAAAGATGCGTGCGAAATATGCATAGACGGAAGGAGAAATATTGATAATGTCTGCACAACAATACATAAAGCCTCTGCCAGATATACATCCTGAAACTGCCGGGTTCTGGCAGGCGGCAAAAAAACACAAACTCGTTTGCCAAAAATGCATGTCATGCGGACAAAAAATCTACTTCCCCAGGCTGATGTGTTATGATTGTTTTTCATCGGAGCTTGAATGGATACCGTCAACAGGATTGGGAACGGTTTATAGCTATACCATCATTCATCAGCCGGCAATAGAAAGTTTTGCAGCGGAGAAACACTATGTCTATGCAATTATCGAGTTGAATGAAGGCGTAAGGATGATCTCAAACATAATAAATATTGAGCCATCTAAAGTTAGGATTGGAATGAAAGTTAGCGTTACATTTGAAGATGCTACTACTGATATAAGCATTCCACGATTTGAACCATGTTAATATATATATATACTTAACGATCATGGTCTGAACAGCATTTATGCAGGAGTTGGAAACACGTTATGAGAATTGATAGTCATGTTCATATAGGGATTGATCTTCTGTTTTACTTAAAAGGATGGTCTCCATATTGTCTTGACATACCCAGACTCATGATTGAGTCGGAAGGTGCTGGAATCGATGCTTTTATCGTTTTTCCTTTCATATCATATGTAGGAATGGAATTGGAAAAGCTGCGACAAGATCAAACGGAAATCTCCTTGAAAGAAGGAACCATTCCTTATCAATTTGAGAACTGGAGATTATACAACGAAATTAAACGCTATCCGAAAGCGTTGCAGCAACGTTTCTGGCCGTTTCTCATCGGAGATTCTGCCCGGAAACCAATGGAGCAAGTGCAGGAATGGAATAAGCTGCCACAAGACTATAAGATCTATGGCATTAAAATTCAGCCTACAATTGTCCAATCACCTATCTTGTCTCTCCTGGGAGAAGGCTCTTGCATGCTTGACTATGCAGAGCAGCACAACATACCAATACTGATTCATTCGAGTATTCATCCTGATGACAGATGGGCGCAATGCTCAGATATATTGCGTGTTGTTGAATCTCGTCCGACAGTGCGCTTTGCGCTTGCCCATTCATGCTGCTTTCACGCTGAGACACTTAAGAGAATTTCGGAATTGCCCAATGCCTGGTTTGATACCTCGGCCCATATTATTCGATGCCAATGCGCTGTTGGGGATTTTCCAGCTGTGGCAGCTCGCAAGGATCGATTTGATACAGACTATTCATCGCCAGAAAGAGTATTGCTTGATCTGGCTGAGGCTTATCCTGACAAAACGATCTGGGGCAGTGATGCACCTTTCTATACATGCGAGCATGACAAGCTTCAGCTGCGCAGTGCATACAGTAGAGAGGTTGATTGTCTTAATTCGCTGCCGCAGGAATTGAGTGACCGAATATGCAACCAAAACACGCTGGCGTGGCTTGACGGGAAATAGCCAACAAATATGCTAAAACTGATGTTTATAAAAATATTTAGAAGGTGGATAGTATGATGCTAAACAAGCAAGAACAAGTGAATATCTGGATGACAAGATCACAAGAGACAATCATATATGCTGCGCAGGAACTGTGTAAGTATATGGGACTGATGGCACAAAAGCGAGACATGGTGAGGTTGAATAAAGAAACGGCCAGTGAGGGTAAAGGATTAAAACTTGGTGTCTTTACTGATTTTTCATTAATGATAGATGGTATTGATGATCCTGAGAGGGATGATGCTATTTATATTGATGTTAAGGATTCCGATGGCATTATAGCTGGAACGAACCAGCGAAGCGTTCTATTTGCTGTTTATAGATTTTTGCAGGAGAATGGCTGTCAATGGATTCGCCCGGGGAAAAACGGAGAATTAGTTCCTGCCCGTGATGTTGGCTTATTGAATTGTCAAATAACAGACAAGGCATTTTCAAGATTCAGAGGAAATCAGAATGGAGGCATATACAGCATTGAGCATTATCTTGAAAAAATAGAGTGGATGCCAAAAGTTGGATTGAATACATTTTTTAATGAGTTTTTACTAAACAAGAGGAAGTTTAACACTTGGTACAGGCATGAGTACCATTCTCTAAAAACGCCAGAACAACGTTCTGACATAGAACTGACAGCATATAATGCTCAGGTTGTTAAGGAGATTAAGAAGCGAGGCTTGATCTACCAAACAATCGGACACGGTTGGACCGCTTTATTCTTTGGCCTTTTCGGTATAGGCGCTGAAGATCAGGCGAATTTTATTAAAAGGGTTGAAGGTCAAACACACTATTTAGCAATGGTAGATGGGAAGAGAGAGACAAACAGTCGCGGGCCAAGGTTTACAGAACTCTGCTACGGCAATCCTGAAGTGAGGGATATAATGGTTAAACGCGTAGCCGATTATGCAGAGGAAAACCCTGAGGTTGATTTCTTACATTTCTGGCTTGGCGACATGATGAACGTTCACTGTGAATGTGAGCTTTGCATCGATACAAGGCCAAGTGACTTCTACGTCATGATGCTGAACATGATTGATGAAGAGCTTGCGGCCAGAGACATAACGACCCGCATCGTATTTCTTATTTACCAGGACCTGATCTGGGCTCCTGCTAAACAACACATTAAGAATCCGGATCGCTTTGTCATGATGTTTGCCCCAATAGCCAGAAATTACAGTGAACCGTACACTTTAGAAGCCGATGAATCTTTACTGGCGGAATTTGTGTATAACAGAAATTCACAGCCCAATAAAATAGGCGGCTTTATAGCTGCATTAAAGGACTGGCAGAAGTGTTTTTCTGGAGAAGCGTTCTCATATGATTATCACATGACATGGTATCATTATTTTGACCAGGGGTACTACGGATTCTCGAAGGTGATGGCTGAAGATATCAGACGTTTAAAAGCACTTGGACTGAATGGATTTGTCAGTTGTCAGACAATGCGGGCTTCCTTCCCGCATAGCTTCCCGCTGCATGTCCATGCACGATATCTCTGGAATCCGCAAGAGGATTTTGACAAATTTGCTGCTGAGTGCTTTGATTCTTCCTTCGGCAAAGATGGCAAATTATGCCTTGCGTACATGAAAGAGCTATCAGAGCTTTTTTGCCCGGACTACTTTTTTAAAACAGGTAAAGGGTCCGGTATACAGTTTGATCAATCAGTGCATGATAAGATATCGAGAATACCTGATGTCATACACGCGTTCAGACCAACAATTGAAAAGAACCTTGCCTGCGAAGCAGCTGTACAGGCTGAATCATGGAAATTGATATCTATTCATGCCGGAATCGCTTTAATGCTATCCTATGCTCTCCGTTCAGTCATTGAAGGGAAAAAGGAGGTTGCTGATGCATATTGGGCTAATACAGTTGAATATATTATGGCTAATGAAGAAAGAATAGAAAACGCCTTTGATCCGTGGTGGATGTATCAGGGATTTGAGCAAAGAAATTCCGGGTTGTTTAAATATAGTAAGTAACTATAGGACATCAAAATATTTATAGCTGATAACCGTCAGGGTTCCGGTAAGAATTCTGACATCGAAATTCGGGTTCTTTGGAACCCTAATTTCGGTTTTTTGACATATAAAAAGGGGCTATCTCAATTTTTATCCGATAGCCCTTTATATGAATGCCTGTTTCCCAGTGTTATCGGAACTGCAAATTGTCCTCTTTATGAGTTTGGCAGCATAACAGCTTTGATGACTGGCTCTGATCCATTTACGATGGCGCTTAACATACGCCTGGCGTCACTGAAATTAAACTGATGCGTTATTATATCCTTAGCAGGAATCAAGCCTTTCTTTAATAGACCAAGGGAAAGATTGAAGTTTATAGCAGGCTCTGCAAAGTAGGGCTGCAGAGTTATTTTATTGAATATTAGATTATTGATATCAATATTGATCATGTTTCTACCCCCGAAATGAAGTCCAAAGAAAGTAATCGTTCCGCCATAGCCGATTATTTTTAACGCATCATTAATGCTTTCAGGAGGGGAGCTAACAATAATCCTGTCAATGCCTTTCGGGAATTTACTTCTTATGACACCCTCAATATCCTGTTCTTTTGCGTCAATAATCATGTCTATACCCATTTTTCCGGCTAAGTCAACCCGTGCTTTCCCTACACTGCTTTGTGTATCTATTTCGGTTATGGCAACGAATCCCGCACCATGAAGCTTTGCGACTTTTGCGGCCATTATACCAAGTGGACCACAACCTAAAACAGCTACACTGCCATTAAATGGGATATGCGAGTTGATTACAGCGTTTAGAGCTACAGCCAGTGGTTCAGCAAGACATGCATCAATATAACTTATCCCATCAAACTTCACAAGATTATTATATCTAACACATAAATATTGACCCATGCCCGGATAGCCGTTAAGGCCATGCATATTCCTGCAAAGATCAGATCTCCCTGCCTTGCAGTTAATGCAGGTCCCACACATGGAACAATCCTCAACAACAACGCTGTCACCCGGTTTTAGATCAATGACGCCCTCACCAAGCTCGACTACTTCTGCGGCAATTTCATGACCTAACGGCATAGGCTCATTTCCCCATTGCTTGAGAAAATTAATATCCGTTCCGCAAACGCCACAAGCATGGACTTTTACGATTACATTGTCGAAGCCGGGGGATTTTATATCAATCTCACGTGTTTCAAGCTCTAAAAACTTCTTGCCATACAGTCCTGTGCTCCACATTTTAACCTCCTAATCTGATGATTGGATGCATTCTTTTGTAATGATCCGGGTATCAAGAACATATAGGCCTTTCTCATGAACTTTGACCGGATTTAGATCCAGTTCAGAAATTGCCGGATTATCCTCCATCATTTTTGAAACATGAACAAGTGCTGATTTAATGCTGTCTATGTCAACAGATGGCCTTCCACGCAGACCAGTCAACAACCGATAGGACTTTAGTTCATGAATCATATCATCTGCATCTTGATGTGTAAGCGGACATACCCGGAAAGTAACATCATTTAGTATTTCAACATAAATACCGCCAATCCCAAGCATAATGACAGAACCAAATGTGGCATCTCTTATTCCACCTATAATGATTTCGATTCCCTCCTGATTGTCCATCTTACTGACTAAAACGCCGTTAATAACTGGATTATCATAAAACTTATTGGCATTTTCAATTATTTCCACATATGCCTTTGCTGCTTCTGAAGGGCCTGAAATATTCAGCTTAACACAGCCGGCATCAGATTTATGTTGAATGTCTTGCGAAACAATTTTCATGACAACAGGATACCCGATCTTTTCGCAAAATGATAACGATTCCTCAATCGAATGCACTATTTTTTCCTCAGGGAATGGGAGATGATATTTTTTCAGAATTTGTTTGGCCACAGGTTCCAGTATCATTCCATTTGCTGTCTTAATTTCAGCTGTAATGCAGGATGTCTGGTTGTTTTCCTCAACATGATCGTTTGGGCTATTATGCTGTTTTGCTCGTATTTTTTCATATTGCACCAACATGGCCATAACCTTTACAACATCATGATGATCAAAAAATAATGGTATTCCATGTTGTCTGAACATTTGGATGAGTTTTGTTTCCCTATAGGCAAACAGCGAGTATATCAGTACAGGTTTTTTACTTTTTTTAATGATATCAATCATTCTGTGCACGTAAACAGCTTCTTTTTCTGCGTCATTCGGGCTGATATGGCAATAACCGCCAAAGCCACCTACAATAATAATTCCGTCAATTTGATCATCTTCCAGAACGACTTCAACGGAATCAACAACCTTTTCCCATCCTGCCAGATCAATGGGATTTCCTATCGAACCGTTCACTGGTATCAGTAGACGAAGTTTGTTTTTTGTCTGCTCAGAAAACGCACCTACTACAAGCCCATTATTGATGCATGCATCTGTTGCAACGACACAATCACCGCCTCCTTCAGATATGATGCACATTCTGTTTCCGGAAACTGTTTTTTTCTGATTAAATGCCATTAATGCTGAAACAAACTCACTGAAACAATCAACCTGAATTGCGCCACACTGCCTAAAGGCTGCCGAATATATCCGGTCATTGCCGGCAATTGATGCTGTGTGGCTTGCTACCATTTTTGAACCACTTTCTGTTCGTCCGCTTTTGAAGACCAACACAGGTTTCTTCTTGACCGTTTCTGATACTTCCTTCATGAAGCGCCTGCCATCACGTAACCCTTCAATGTGAACGCCGATACTGCTTGTTTCGGGATCACTGCTGCTGTAGTTGATGAAATCCGCTGCTTGCAGATCGACCTGGTTGCCTATGTCTACGATATAACTGAATCCAAGACCCCGCTCGGAGCCAGGGAACGTCATTGACTGTGTCAGATTACCACTTTGGGTGATAAGTGCAGTATTTCCTGACCTGATAAAGCCAGTCATGAGTAAATCCAGACTTTTTGCAGCACTATAATATCCCAGTGTATTAGGGCCAACAATGCGTATCCCTTTTGCAACGGCTTTTTCTACCCATTCGTCCAGTATTTTCTTGTTTTCATAGTCTCCCTGTTCTCCATATCCTGATGTTACTATGACAATTCCTTTAACACCCTTTTTTATGCAATCCCCTATTGCTATGTGGGCAATTTTCTTTGGCAGAGTAATCATGGCCACATCAACATTTTCCGGAACATCTGATATAGATGGATAACATTTTAGACCAAGTATAGAATCAGCCTTTGGATTGATTAAAAATAGCTTACCAGTGTAGCCACATCTTAGAGCTATATCAATAATTGGATAGCTGAAGCTTTCAGGATTCCTTGATGCCCCTATGATGGCTACAGAATCTGGATTGATCAAATTATACATATGACTCGCTGATGTAATTGATGCTACACTCATTTTATACCTGTCTCCTTGCGTTCATTTTACGTTTATAAGTTATGGATGAAAATCTACGGTTTAAAATGCAGTATAATTCTATCAAATGCACCGCAAAGGCAGTAGAACAAATTGGCTCTGAATAGCACAAATGCGCCTTTGAAAAACAAGCATAATTCCGGCAAAAGGGAAGACTTGATAACAGCCTGGTAGTTCACACCTTTATAAGTATCGACTATAATGGATAATAAGTGAACCACCACTGCCCATAGATCCCTCGTCGGGGTATTATAGAGCCAGCAGGTTAATTCAAATCACCTCAACCGTACATGGGCAAGTTTCAATCTTATGGGTCCTGTCACGTTATACATATGTGGGTAGAGAGGGGCAACTAATAATGAAGATCATAGATAAATTTTCTTTTATGGTTGGGAGCAATTCGCCAATCTCAGTCAAGAAGTATCATCATGAGATGTTTGTGCCGGCCCATTCACACAAATTCTATGAATTTGTTTATGTCGAAAGCGGATTCTGTTCTCATTTCATAAACAATAGGATTCATATACTTTTCCCTGGATGCCTATTTGGCATGAAGCCATTTGACACGCATGAATATTATAATGTTAAACACACAAGCATATACAACTGCCTGTTTTATCCTGAAGCCGTTGAAGAGAACTTTCTAAAGTTTTCCCAGCTTCCGGGTCTTAATCAAGTGTTTAGTTCGAATGGTTCAAATAATTGGCTCAACTTGTATATAAATCCTGTCTTCCAGACCGAAGTGGTTACGCTTCTCATAAAAATGTCAAAAGAATGTGAAGAAGAAAAAAGTGGTTTTATCATGATGCTCAAATCTCAGCTCACTGAGTTGCTGATACTTCTATCCAGAGCCTATGAGTATGGCCAGATCGACCTGAATAATGAGAAATATTTGAAAGTGAACAATGTTCTAAAAATCACTGAGTATATTAATGAGAACTATTCAAAACCCTTGAGTGTTGAAAAGCTGGCAGAAATTGCAGATATGAATGTTGATTATTTCAGCAGAACCTTTAAAAAAGCAATAGGCATGACACCGATCTACTATCTCAACATTGTCAAAATATCAAGAGCATACAATATGTTGATTGATAGCGATATGAGTGTCTCGGAAATTTCAGAGAAAGTTGGCATTGACGATCCGAATTATTTTTCAAGACTGTTTAAGATGATTATAAGGAAAACACCGAGTGAAGTCAGGAAATTAGATATAATGCCTGGCAATGATCTTGATGTCAGTCATTGATGATACCTGCAATCAGACTGCGGAACGATACCAATATCTTTGCATATACTGCAAAAGGCCTCCAAGATATTTATTTGGAGTATGTTGTACTTGCACAGTCATTAACGAAAAGATCGAAGTCGCTTATATGCTATTAGCTAAGGTTTTATACTAACTCAGTCAATTTAATTCTGCTAACATTCAATTATGCTTTTATTTGTCTTGCCTGCAATTGTTGTTATGCAGTCTTAAGATTGACGCAAATTGTGAATATACTACGTGCCAGCAAAGCGCATACGCTTTAATTTTATAGACAAATCGACTGCCTGGCGATACAGGTTAATGCTGCAAAGATATGTGTCAGCGAAAGTGAGGTTTTGCAGTTGAATGAGCTGAACCTGAAAAATAAAAAGACCCTGAAACTGATGCGCAAGAACTACGATCTGTACTTGCTGCTCCTGCCCGTGCTTATCCATTATCTGCTATTCTGCTATGTGCCGATGTATGGCGTACAGATAGCATTCAAGCGTTTTTCCGTTACCCAGGGGATCTGGGGCAGCGACTGGGTGGGGCTGCTCCACTTCCAGCGTTTTTTCAGCTCCTATTATTTCAAACGCCTGATTGGCAACACCTTGGGGCTGAGCCTCTATTCTCTGGTTCTCGGCTTCCCCCTGCCGATCATGCTGGCGCTGATGCTCAACGAAGTGAAATCCAGCGGCTTCAAGCGAACGGTCCAGACGGTCACCTACATACCTCACTTCCTGTCAACCGTGGTCATGGTCGGTATGATCATCTCCTTCCTGAGCCCGTCAACCGGTATCATCAACAAGATCATGGGACTGGCCGGCATTGCGCCTGTCTATTTCATGACCGAAGCAAACTGGTATCAGACCATATACGTACTATCTGGAGTCTGGCAGACTACCGGTTGGGGAGCGATCATCTATCTGGCAGCGCTGTCCGGCATTGAACCAGAGCTGTATGAATCGGCGCGCATCGATGGTGCGACCAGGCTGCGCCAGTGCCTTCACATCACCATACCGTTGCTGATACCCACCGCCGTGATTCTGCTTATTTTGCGTACCGGCCAGATCATGAGCGTCGGGTTTGAAAAGGCATATCTCATGCAAAATGACTTAAATTTATCAAAGTCGGACATTATTGCCACATATGTGTATCGCAAAGGGCTTATTGACGCTGAATTCAGTTTTTCCACAGCGGTCGGTGTCTTTAATTCCGCAATCAATCTCATACTGCTGACAACAGTGAACACGATCTCCAAGAGAGTCAGCGGATCGAGTCTCTGGTAAGCAGTAAAGGAGGAATCATTGTGGCAGCAAAACAAAAACTGACCGGCAGCGATTTTGTTTACGTAGGCACCTGTTATTTTTTGCTGATTGTGGGTTTGGTCATCGTCCTTTACCCGATGCTGTATGTTTTGAGCGCATCGTTCAGCTCCCCATTATATGTTGCCAGCGGCGACATGTACCTGTTTCCCAAGGGAGTTTCCCTGATGGCGTATGAAACCGTATTCAAGGATCAGCGGATCATGATGGGCTATCGCAACTCGCTGATCTACACAACACTGGGCGTGATGGTCAGTCTGTCCTTGACGATGCTGGGCGCGTTTGTCCTGTCGCGCAAAGAGATGCCCGGGCGCAACCTGATCATGGGACTTTTTATCTTCACGATGTATTTCAGCGGCGGTCTGATCCCGACTTACCTGGTGGTCAAAGGGCTGGGCATGACCAATACCCTGTGGGTTATGATCATACCTTTTGCCATGTCGACCTATAACCTGATCATAGCGCGCACGTTTATCCAAAACACGATTCCGGAATCCCTGACGGAGGCAGCCACCATTGATGGCTGCTCGAATACTGGCATATTCCTCAAAATTATCCTGCCACTGTCCAAGGCGATCATTGCGGTGCTGGTCATATATTATGGTGTAGCCCAGTGGAATGGCTATTTCACAGCCCTGATCTACCTGTCCGACCTCAATCGGCAACCGTTGCAGATCATCCTGCGCGATATCCTGGTCAGGAACGACGTGGCAGAGATGGTCGATACAGCTGAAAGCACTTCCTCCGAGTTCGTCATGCTGATCGAAGTGCTGAAGTATGCCGTGGCCGTTGTTGCCAGTGTACCGATGCTGATTCTATATCCGGTTGTTCAGAAATATTTCACGAAGGGTGTCATGATTGGCGCTATAAAGGGTTAGGAGGCGATGCCGTTCAATCTGCACAAGTCCATTATCCCACATAGATTGTGGGACTAACAGAGGCCCGGTCAGATCTCGTTTCTGACTATCTTCACTATACAAGGAGATCCAAAGATGAAAAAACGTTACCTGGCGTTAGCTATCGTAACCTTGCTCGTAGCCGCTATGCTGATGGGTTGTCAGACAACGCCAACAACCACTCAGTCAACGACAGCGGCACCAACCACTACCGGCTCCGGGACCACCACACAGGCGACCACAACAGCCCCGGCCCCACATGGCATGAATCTCGAGGGATATCCCATTGTTGATGAGCCAGTCACTGTCGACATCATGACACGTCTGCACTCGTCGCAGACGCAATATGAGAACATGATTGTTTGGCAGGAGATGGAAAAGCTGACCAATGTCAAAGTCAACTGGATCGTAGTTCCCTGGGCAGGCTATATAGAAAGGCGCAACATCTCGTTTGCCACTGGTGATCTGCCGGACGCGTTTGCCAAATCTGGCATGAATGTCAACGATGTGATGAAGTTCGCCACATCCGGCGCCATGATTCCATTGAATCCCTACCTTGAGACCTACGCGCCCAACCTGGACAGCTATCTGAAAGCAAACCCGGTTGTCAACGCGGGTGTCACCATGCTGGATGGCAATATTTACGGTGCGCCTTACATCCTGGAGTCATCCGCTATCCGTGTCCAGGCGAGGATGTTCTTTGACGTTGATCTGATGGGCAAGGTAGGCGGATCGATGCCCAAGACCACCGATGACTTTATTGAGTACCTCAAGTTGATCCGTGATAACGATGCCAATGATAATGGCGACCCCAATGACGAGGTTCCGCTGGTATCCGGCAGCCTGGGCCATATCGCTCAGATGACAGCCGGTTCATTTGGACTCAATATGAACGGCGCTTCCCATGCTCATGTTGATATGCCGGAAGGCAGCAATGAACTGCGTTTCCTGCCAACAGAAAACGACTACCGCGAACAAATGAAATTCCTGCGGACACTGTATGCAGAGCAGTTAGTGGACCAGGAAATCTTCACGACGACATCGACCAACGCCCTGGCCCTGGTATCCCAGAAACAAGCCGGCGCCATTGTCTGGTGGAGCACTTCTTTTGTCCCCGGCGGCAAAGAAGATGACTACACGCACCTGGAGCGACAGCTCATCGGACCTAACGGGCACAGCGCTTTTACCTGTGTAATCGGTTCCGTCAACAACCCGGCTGCTTTCATCATCACCTCAAAGTGTGAAGTCCCGGAAATCCTGGTTCGTTGGATCGACATCCTCTACAGCGAAGAAGGCATCATCTGGTATGTGCTGGGTAAAGAAGGCTTGACCTTTGAATGGGGAAGTGACGGAATACCTTACTATAATGACATCATCATGAAAAATCCGAACGGTCTGTCCATCATGGAGGCTTATGGCCAATACATGCCTCGTATTGGTGGTTCTGATCCGACGATTTTGAAAGAAAAACTGTATGTTTACGGTGAAGGCCTGCCCCAGTCGCGTGCCGCATCAGACTCGATGAAGGACGATATCATTGACTTCGATAATGTATGGGAATCTTTTGTCTATACATCAGCGGAAGCTGAGGTCATGTCTTCACTGTCCGCAGACATCAATAGCTATGTCAATGAATCACGGGCAAAGTTTGTCTCAGGCGAACTTGACATCTTTAATGACAGTGGCTGGGACACCTATGTGAGCGAATTCAAAAACATCGGCCTGGCAGACTATCTGACGCTTTACCGTATCGGATATGATCGTTTTATGGGCAACTAGAAATGAGAACAAGCGGCATCCGTATCTGTGTGATACGGATGCCGCTTGGCACCCTTCTGGAAGGAACAGGATTTTGTGATAATGGCCGGTGGATTTCCATGATGACAATCGGACTTCATCCAAAGTCCTTTTCGCTTTTCTGGATCAGATTCGCTAAGAATCGTTGTGACAAGGCAGTTTTCTGCTGCCTGTTGGCTCATATAGGCAAAAAATATAATGTACTGGAGTAACAATTGTGCAACCTATCACATGTGAAGAACTAGAACAAATTTGCCGCCATATACTGGAGCAGGCGGGTGCGACGCAGGAAGATGCGTCAATATCAGCGGAAGTCCTGGTTCTTACCGACATGCGCGGTGTTTTTTCCCATGGTTGCATGCGGTTGAAAGTGATGGTGGACTGCCTGCAGTCAGGCGGGTTCCATTCCGGCGTAGAACCGGTGATTGAGCATGAGACTCCCATATCAGCGGTGATGGATGCCTCTGCGGGCATCGGCCTGGTCGCATCTGTCAAGGCGACACGACTGGCGATCGACAAGGCTCGAAACAACGGAATCGGTGTAGTCCTGATGCACAATAGCCATCACAACGGGGCTTCCGGCATCTACAGCATGATGTGTGCCGATCAAGGCCTGATCGGACTGGCCATGACCAATGTGCCACCCATCATGGCTGTCACCGGCAGCAACAGCAATAGCATCGGTAACAATCCTTTTTCCTATGCCTGTCCTGCCGGTAAATACCGGGCGATCATGATTGACATCGCCATGAGTACGGTGGCCAGCGGTAAACTGGTCATGTATGCCGAAGAAAAGAAACCGATCCCGTATGGCTGGCTGTTAGACAGTATGGGCAATGATACAAATGACCCCTCCGAACATTTCAAATCAGGCAGCACACTGTTGCCTTTTGCCGGTCATAAAGGGTATGCTCTGGCAGTCATGGTTGAATCTTTGGCAGGCGCCCTATCCGGTGCAGCGGTGTTGATTGGCAATCGTCCCTGGAATAAAGATCCACTGGTGCCGGGCAACACTGGCCACACGTTCATAGCCTTGAACCCGTCCTATCTGAATCCAGGTGTGGAGTTTGTGCCGCGCATAGAAAAAATGATCGAGACGATGCGCGCCGCGCCGAAAGCCGCAGGGGTGGAACGCATATATTATCCAGGCGAACTTGAAATTGAAAAGGAACGAGAAGCAGAACAGCAGGGCATCATGCTGCCACCTGCCTCCCTGGCATCCATGCGTGAAGCAGCACGCCTGACAGGTGTGATACTGCCAGATGCGTTACAATAGATATAAGACAGGCCAGAAAACACACAGAGAGAGGAAGAACACATTATGGACAGATTGACAAGCCTAAAAAACAAGCTGGAAAAGCGGGAAAAAGTGTATGGGTTTCTCACAGCATTGAGAGATGCCAGTGTTTTACCTGGATTCAGGAAAGAGGGCATTGACTTTATTCTCTATGATCTGGAACACGGACCCTCCAATGGTGAGATGATCAGTCCGCTGCTGCAGGTTTGCCGGACGCTTGACATCCCGACCATCATCCGGGTTCAGGATGCGGTCTATCACCTGATTGCCAAACTGATCGACATGGGCGCTGACGGGATCATGCTGCCACGCACAGAGACCTTCGCCCAGGTGGAGACTGCCATTGGCGCCATGCGTTTTGCCCCTGTTGGACGCAAGGGCTGTGGTGGCAGCCACCAGTTCAGGCCCAATGAGACCTTTGATCAGTTCCAGACCAATCGGCTGCTGATCCTGCAGATTGAGTCTCCGCTCGGTGTGGCTAACTTGCCAGAGATCCTGACCCGATATGGTGACCAGGTGGCCGGCATTGTCATAGGACCATACGACCTGTCAGTACAGTCCGGCACCCCGCTCGATATCGAAAGTGACGTTGTCATCGGGGAGATCAAAAAAACCATCCAGATCTGCCAGAAAATGGAGAAATCGTGCGGTATTTTCTGCGGAAACCTGGAGACAGCCCGGCGCTGGTACAAGTCTGGCATGAATATATTATGGGTGGGCAGCGATACCGGTCTGCTCCAGCTTGGTATAAACCAGACGCTCGAACAGCTGAAAAGCTTCTAATTCACCTGTACCAGTTGTAACTTGTGATATTTATTCACATGCCATGGAAAGGACTGACAGAATGGAAAAGCTGCTGTGTTCCCGTTTCGATGACCCTGACCGCCTGGAACAGCTAAAAGCGCTGGGTATAGAGGTGGTTCATCTTGAGCGACTGCACATGGAAAATGATAAAGCCTTCATTGAGCAAGTACGCGATCATGACTATGTGATCAGTGGCCCGGGGCGCTGGAATGCGACCGTCTTTGGAGCGCTGAAAGGTTCATTGAAAATGGCGGTCAAGTTCGGTGTCGGTGTCGATAATTTCGATATTCCTGCCGCGACTCGAGCGGGCATCGCTGTGTCGAATGCACCTGGCAGTAATTCTGAGGCAGTGGCTGAGCACACAGTTGCTTTGATGCTGGCGATTCTGCGCCGCATCGAACAGGCATCTGTCCAGGTCAGGAAAGGGGTATGGCAGATTCGCTGTGACACCATGGTGGAAAAGACCGTCGGCCTGTACGGTTTTGGCCAGATTGCCCGAAAAGTCGCGCAGTTTATAAGCGGTTTTCCCGTGACGCTATTGGCACATGATGTGGTCGCACCTGAGGCAGGCCAGTTTCCGCAGGTGCAGCAAGTCAGCCTGGACGAGTTGCTGACCCGCTCGGATATCATCAGCCTGCATGTTCCGCTCAATGATGATACACGCGGTCAGGTGAATGCAGATTTTCTGACCCGCATGAAGAAGGGCGCATACCTGGTCAATACAGCCCGCGGCGGCCTTGTCAATGAACCGGACCTGGTCGTTGCCTTGCAGTCAGGACAGCTGGCCGGCGCTGGCCTGGATACCTTCAGCTCTGAACCTCTGCCGTCGTCCAGTCCGCTGCTGCAGCTGGAAAATGTGATCCTCACACCGCACTGTGCCTCTAACACCGCACAGGCCTACCGCAAGATCTTGGCTTGCTGCCTCGACAATGTTATCGCCTTTAAAACAGGCCAGGGGGACGCGCATATTCTCAATCCTGAATACAAGGAAAACGTCTGATTATTCAGGAAGATCATCTGGCGAGATGATATTCATACCATCACAGTGAAAGGATGGAAAACATGAAAGTTAAATGGGGCATCATCGGTGCCGGCGGGATTGCTGATAAGCGTACCATTCCTGGTCTTCTCCAGGCGGAGAATGCCGAACTGGCTGCAGTCATGGATGTCGATCCGGCAGCAGCCGCAAGACTAAAAGACAAGTATTCTGTACCGGCTTATGAGCAGGTGGACGATCTGCTTAGACACAAAGGGATTGATGCCATCTATATCGCATCGCCTGTATTCTGTCACGCTGAGCAGGCTCTCCAGGTGGCACGAGCTGGCAAGCACATGCTGATTGAAAAACCGGTCGCACTGACTGTTGCAGAAGGCAGATCCATCGCTGAAGCTTATCAGAAAGCTGGATTGCTGGCCGGCGTCGCCTTTATGATGCGCTTTCATGTCTTCCATCAAAAAATGCGCCAGCTGATCGCTGAAGGCCGTATCGGCCAGGTGCTCAGCTGTCGGGCTCAGACCGGCTTCTGGTATCCGGATATGCCCGGCAACTGGCGGCAGAGAAAGGCTACAGCCGGTGGCGGTTCCCTGATGGATGTCGGCGTGCACTGCATTGATCTGATCCAGTACATTACCGGCAGCAAGGCCCGACGGGTGATGGCTTTCACCGCAACCAAAGTCTTCAGTTATGATGTCGATGACCTCTCTTCAGTGCTGTTTGAAACCGAAAACGGCGCTTTCTGCCAAGTGGAAACCAGTTTCTGCATGCCAGGATCCGCTTCGAAGGATCGGCTGGAAATATATGGTACCAAAGGCAGCCTGCTGGCTGAACAGACGATGAGCCAGTTGGAAAAAGGGACACTGGAAGTGGCTCTGTCACAGAAAAACGCTGATTCGGTCAGCCAGCAAATGGAAACGGTTGCCTTTCAGAAGATCGAATTGCCTTTTGGTAATATGTATACAAAGGAGATCGAAAGCTTCAGCCGCTCGATCATCGGGCAAACACCACTGCAACAGCCCGTTGAGGACGGTATCCAGGTGCAGCAGGTCATCGAGGCAGCGTATGAAAGCTCTGCAGAAGGTCGGTGCATCCTGCTCTGATGGCTGGCGACAAGCAAGCTGACCATCCCAAAATCTGCCGGCGAAATCCTGACTTTCCTCAAGCCTTGGCAGTTTGTTGACCCGTCGCAATTTGGTTTTTACCTGATCGGGCTGGCCCAGCAGCAGATCACTGCAAAGTTTTTCTCTGGGAGCCTTGCCTTTGATCCTCTGGCAGGTATTGTCCCGGCGCAGTTCCATCTGGTTGAAGCGAGAATAACCCTGGATCACAATGACCATGAAGTCGATTGTGTCTGCGTCTACATATATATGTAAATATATTTTCACCACATTCTGCTGTCAAAGTTCGTTGTCTGTTGACTTTTCAAGTTTTGTGCCTGTCTACTGTAAACAATCATAAGAATAAATAGTGTGTATAATAATTATAATTATATATAGACAAATTGTAATAATAGGTATAAACTTTAAGGGTCAGAAGAGTCATGCAGCAGGTGCCATATCATGACAATTTGATGAAAAGCTGCATACTTGATCAAGTTGGCAGCCTGAAGAAGGATTTCGCGACCCGTGAGATTCTCGAAGGTATATTGTACGACGAAGACCGTCATATCGACGGTATAGAAGAGCTTAAAGGCCAGATCTCATATATGGCCTTGCCGCTTTTCTAACAACCCAGGTGGGATAAGGAGAAAACCAGATGACAAAATTGAATGAAGTCTACAAATGCAATATCTGCGGCAATATCGTCGAGGTGCTGCACACAGGAGACGGTGATCTTGTCTGTTGCGGAGAAAACATGGTTTTACAGCCAGAAAACACGGTTGACACAGGCAAAGAAAAGCATGTGCCGGTGATCGAAAAGATCAAAGGCGGTGTTCTTGTGAAAGTAGGCTCTGTAGAGCACCCTATGATTGATACTCACTATGTTGAATGGATCGAAGTCCACACGGACAAAAAAGTTTTCCGGATTAATCTGAAACCGGGTGACAAACCACAAGCAGAATTTATGCTGGAAGAGGATGTCATATACGCCAGGGAATATTGCAATATACATCATTTATGGCGTAGTTGAATTAAGTTCATAGGAAAAATATGGTTCACTTAGATGTTGTTGCGTTTGTCCGTATTGATCTGTGCTGATCGATTTCGCACACTAGCATATCCAGCGTATATTTGTCAGAGCCATTGCCTTATTCTTCAGCTGGTATGCGTAATATACAATCCTGCTGGAGAACTGGCTTTGGTTCTCTATTATGCTCATCCTACATCAAAATCTGTTAGACTTATGACAGAGAAGTCCGACAGACACTGGAGGTAAGTTTATGGAAACGAAGCTGACTGACACAGTAACCTGGGTTGGCAAGACTGACTGGGAACTGGTTCGATTTCACGGGGACGAATACTCTACACATCGCGGGACATCATATAATGCATACCTTGTGCGTGACAAAAAAACCGTTCTGGTTGACACGATCTGGAAGCCGTTCGATGAAGAATTTGTCAGTTCTCTCAGGCAAGTTGTTGACCTGAATGAGATTGATGCAATTGTTTGTAACCACGCCGAAATCGATCATAGTGGATCCTTATGTGAACTCATGCGGGAAATACCGGACACTCCCATTTATTGTACAGCTAATGGTGTGAAGATCCTCAGAGGTCATTACCACCAGAATTGGAATTTCATCCCAGTCAAGACTGGTGATTCGCTTGATATCGGAGATCAGAAACTGATCTTTGTCGAAGCGCCAATGCTGCACTGGCCAGATACCATGTTTACCTATCTGACCGGTGAAAGCATTCTGTTCAGTAATGATGGATTTGGCCAGCATTTTGCCTCCGAGATGCTTTATAACGACTGCGTCGATCAAGGTGAGCTCTTTGACGAGGCAATCAAGTACTACGCCAATATCCTGACTCCTTTCAGTGGTCAGGTGACAAAAAAGATCAATGAAATTTTGGCTCTGAATCTTCCTGTAAAAATGATCTGCCCGAGTCATGGT
>JAWSUP010000019.1:0-2000 GCA_033549405.1 Bacillota bacterium
ATAGACACCATCCTTGCCCGGTTTGGAAAAGCTGTTGGCATCGTGGTTGCAGGCCTTGATGCAGCGTCCGCAATGGGTGCACAGCGCGGCGTCCCAGACCAGGCCGCCTTCCAGGCCGTGGATCTCGTGCCGGGTCCGGTCGGTGACACAGCCCATGGCGATGTTCTTGCAGGCGCCGCCCAGGCCGCAAGAACCGTGCCCCTTGACATGCGAAAAATTGATCAGCATGTCAGCGTCATGGATGAGGCCGGCCACATCGACATGCTTGAATGTCTTGTAGTCGACTTTTTGGGTATAGAAATACTTGCCCAGGTGCCCGCAGGCTTCGAGGATCTGGCAGCCCAGGTTAGCTTCAGTATACCCGCGCTGTTCGGGATGGCGCCCGGCGACATAATGGTCTGTGATAAAGCAATGACCGCCGCTTTTCAGGATAAAGTCCACCAGTTTGCGGACGAAAACAGGCGGGATGGTGGAATAAGATACGCCGGAACCGACATGCATCTTGATCGCCACCTGTTTGCCTTTGACCTTCTCAGCAAGGCCGCTGCGGTTAAGCAGCCGGCTGAATTTCTCCGGTAAAGTCTGCGATGCTTCATAGCGGGTATAGGCCATGGGTGCATAAAGAATTTTTGTTGACATGGTGTATCCTCTCTTATTTCAATATAGCTTGTCACATTAATGATAACATTCTTTTGATCAGCGCGATGGATTGTCAGTTATTTTAAAGCAATCCCCAGATCCACCGGCTTCCCGTCTGCCTCGATCAGCCAGCCGGTCGGCTGCAAGTGCAGGGTTCTGCCATTCAGGCTCATCATTCTGGCTTCGTAACTGCGGTTCATCGCTGTCAGGACATGCCTGGGTCCGGGCAGATCGGCCAGTTCTTTTGCCGCTTGCGGATCAATGGTCCGTTCGATCGCCACACAATCATGGCGTGCATAAATCCGGGTTTTGCCATCTCGCAGGACCGGCCAGTCCCGGCGCAGACGGCCCAGCTTGCCGAACCAGTCCTGCAGGTCTTTGTTTTCTTTACCCCAGGGAAAAGTACGCCGATTGAACGGGTCACGATAACCTTCCATGCCCGTTTCATCACCATAATAGATGACGGGGCAGCCCGGATAGAACATTTGGAAGAGCACGGCCAGACGCAGCAGTGCTTCGCCATGGGTCCGCTGATCCTGTGTCAGAACCAGATTTGCCTGTATCTCCCGGTTGCCGGGATCTGGCGGTCCTGCCAGCGCTGTGATGGCGCGCATGATGTCGTGGCTGCTGATCAGGTTGAAGGATGCAGCAAAGGCCATCGGCGGGTAGTGCTCGCGCAGTGTCTCCAGCATATGATGCATGCGCTCCGCCGCGAAATGGCCGGACAGCCAGCCGATCAAGGCTTGCTGAAACGGATAGCCCATCACGTGGTCATGTGTGTTGCCGAGGAGAAAATCGCGGTAACTGCCGTAACTGATTTTATTGCTGGCATCTTCCCAAACCTCACCCAGCAAACTGGAGTCTGGCTTTTCCTGCCGGGTTGCCTGGCGCAGTTCCCGCAGGAAGCTGTCCGGGAGTTCGTCTGATACGTCAAGGCGCCATCCAGCCGCCCCCAGGCGCAGCCAGCGCCGGGCGATGCCATTCTGACCGGCAATCGTCTCACGAAAGGTCAGATCATGTTCATTGACACTGGGCAGATCGGGAAATCCCCACCAGGAATCGTAAAAAAGCTGGTCTCTCTGACGATGAAAGCCATACCAGCTGCCATAGGGGGACGGAGCTCCGTCTGTCGCTTCCTGCCAGGCTCCGGTATCCGGATATCGGCCGTATTTGTTGAAATAACGGCTGTCAGCCCCTGTGTGACTGAATACGCCATCAAGTATGATGCGGATGCCCATCTGCTGCGCTTCCCGGCACAGCGCCACGAAATCCGCTTCTGTGCCCAATAGCGGATCTATCTTTTCATAGTCGCCGGTATCGTAGCGATGATTGGATCGAGCCCGGAAAATCGGGTTGAGGTA
>JAWSUP010000019.1:2010-22494 GCA_033549405.1 Bacillota bacterium
AGATGACCGTCACACCGAGTTCCTTGATATACGACAGTTTCTCCCGGATCCCGTTGAGCGACCCGCCAAAAAAATCGCTGGCGATATAGCCGGTTTCCGGTTTGCCGGCTATGTCAACTTCATCAAGCCAATCTGTGTGGAAGATTCGCTCGGGCTGATCGACTGTCTTGAAACGATCCAATGAAAATGCGGCATCGCGGTGAAAACGGTCAGGAAAAATCTGGTAGATCACAGCGCCCGTCAGCCAATCGGGTGTGTGGAATGCCGGATTATAAATTGTTATCTGCCAGGCTGTCGGGCTGTGCGGTTCGCCCGGAAGCCAGCGCGGTTTATTCTGACCGGGTATGCCACCGCCATGAAGGTCGTCTCTATCGCGCGTCAGATAGATGATTCCATGTCCGGTGTCAACCTCAAACCAGTAAAACAAGAGGCCTGACTCAAGCGGCATGCGCAGTTCAGTACCATATAACTGCCACTCCGGTTCCATTGCATTTGCGGCTGCCTCTTGTGAGTCGCCAGTCGCCATGCGGCAGCGACTGCTGTGAAATGTATACAGACCATAAGCATAGGCGAGATAAACACCCCTTATCTCCGATCCTTCGGGCTGTATCTGTAATGCAAATCGTACGTTCGAAACAGCCGGAACAGCGCCGTACGGCTTACGGAAGGCCGGCGAACGGCTATTATGGATTAGCTGCATGTTTCCTCCGTCATCAATTCGATACCAGATCATCGTAGAGTTGCCCGAAGGCTTCTGCCGTGTGATTCCAGGAGAAGTCAACGCTCATGGCTTCCCGGACCAGACCATGCCAGGCTTCGGGCATATGGCGCAGGACGTCACAGGCATACCGGGTCATAAACAAAAGTTCATGCGCGTTGATGTTGCGGAAAGAAAAACCGGTTCCGGTTCCGGCATATTGATTGAATGGTTGCACTGTATCCCGAAGACCGCCGGTTTCCCGGACGATCGGGATGGTTCCATAGCGCATGGCGATCATTTGCGACAGACCGCAGGGCTCGAACAGGGACGGCATCAGGAAGAGATCACCACCGGCATAGAAGCGATGGGACAAGGCGACATCAAAGGTCAGACAGGCTGCCAGACAGTCACGATGGCGCTTGGCCGCTTCACTGAGGGCTTGTTCATACTGGGGCATGCCCGTACCGAGGACAGCCAGTTGCAGGCTGCCGTCGAGCAGTTCTTCCAGGACATGCAACAGCAGATCCAAACCCTTTTGATCGACCAGGCGCGTAACCATCACCACAAGCGGTAGTTGAGTGGTCCGACGCAGGCCAAGTTCTTCCTGAAGGGCAGCTTTACACGCCGCCTTCCCTTCTTTCCAGTCATCGATGGTGTAATTGCGGGTGATGCCAGGATCGGTTGCCGGGTTGTATTCGTCCGTATCGATACCATTCAATAAACCTGTGACCTTATGGGATTGCCTGCGCAACAGCTCATGCAACCCTTCACCGTAAAACTCCAGCTTGATCTCCTCTGCATAGGTTGGTGACACGGTGGTGATCCGGTCGGCATAAACGATGCCGGCTTTCATGAAGTTGGGCACACCATCGCGCAGGATCCCGGCCTCGGTCATAAACTTGTCCGGCAGGTCCATCAGGTCTGCGATCCGCTCGCGCCCATGGATGCCCTGGTACTTCAGATTGTGGATGGTGAAGACAGTACGGATGTCACCGAGACGCCCATATGGCCGGTAATGGGCATCCAGCAGACATGGGATCATACCAGTCTGCCAGTCATGCAGATGGAGGAGATCCGGCTGGAAATCCATCGGTTTTTCGATACTTTCCAGTACTGCCCGTTGAAAAAAGCTGAAGCGCTCAATGTCAAACGAATAATCCAGATAGATCTGGTCGTGGTTGAAATAATACTCATTGTCAATCAGGTAATAGATCTGGCTGTTCAGTTCGAGTTTAAGAACACCACAATACAATGTACGCCAGCCCATGCGGATCATATGCCAGCCCAGAAATTCCATCTGGCTTCCGTACTGCTCACGTATTGGCTTATAGAGCGGCAGCACGATGCGCACATCGCAGCCCAGTCGGCGCAAGACCGGCGGGAGTGCTCCGACAACGTCACCCAGACCTCCGGTGCGGGCCAATGGCGTCGCCTCGGCCGAGACAAACAGCACTTTGTGTTCTGTCAAACAATCGCCCCCTTTCCAATAACAACCGGAAACTCTTTTTGGCCAACCAGTTTGATTCCCGGCCTGATCACACAATTCTTGTCCAGAATTACATGATCCAGTTCAACGCCTTCAGATATGTAGGTGTCCTGCATGATGATACTGTTGCGGACAGTCGCATGGTCCGATAACGTAACACCGCGGAACAACATGCTGTCTGAAAGGGAGCCGTTGATCAGGCATCCGTCTGAAATAAAACTGTTGTTAACCTGATTGTGCGGTCCGTACAAGGTCGGCGCTTCATCTTTTACCTTGGTATAGACGGGCAAACCGGACCAGAAGAGATCCCGGCGCGTCCTTTCGTCCAGCAGACTCATGGTTCCGGCAAAATAAGTCGGGATGTTGTTGATGCGCAAGAGGATCCCCTTGTACTCGACACCACTGACACGCAGCTCCGTATAGCGCCTGAGCAGGTTTTCTACAGAAAAATCATGATCGCCGCGGGCAACATCATCATTGACCAGGTCGATCAGCAGCTCGCGCGCGAGGACGATGACACCCATGGAACAGCGCGTGGAGATGGGCTTGGGTGGATTGAATAAAAGATCTTTAACCAGGCCCTTGCGATCCATACCCAGGATCACACCGGGAGAACCATATTTCATGCCATCACGGTTATAAAGCACACTGATGTCGGCGCCACTCTCTTCGTGACGGGACACGAAATCGTTCAGGGTTGCGTTGAATACGATATTGCTGTTCGCGATAACGACATAACGGTGCCGATTGGCCCGGAAGAAATCCAGAAGACCAGATAAGTCATCGACCTCACCGCTCCGCTCCATGTTGAATGAATTGATGTACGGCGGCAACAGGCTCAAGCCCTGCTTCTTGCGGTCCAGGTCCCAGGAACTGCCGGTCCCGAGATGATCCATCAGGGATTTGTATTTATGGAGGGCAATGACACCCACGCTGGTCATGCCTGAGTTGACCATATTGGACAGCATAAAATCGATGATCCGGTAACGACCGGCAAACGGGATCGCCGCAAGCGCTCTCGGCCGGGACAGTTCACCCAGCTGGATTCGTTTGTTATCGGCAAGTATCAGGCCCATGGCATTGATAAACATCGTGCGATCCCTCCTCAGACTCTGAAGTGTGTCTCAACGATCTCGTCCGGTTCAACATATTCGACCATGCAGTTACCGGGTACGATCGCTGCGTCACGAATCTTGAGTCCGCGTTCGAATACCGTGATGCCATCCTGGCATAACCGTTTATTAATGTACTTGCAAACACCTTTAACACTGGCGCCGGCACGGACGTCTTTGCCGATTACCGTTGATATGCCGACGATGCATTTGTCAAGATGCGCGCCGGCCTCCACGGTAACACCCGGAAGGAGAATCGAGTCCCGAACGACCGCGCCTTTTTCTACGGTTACGCTGTTGAACAGAACCGAATGCTCGACTGTGCCGCAGACATTACAGCCGTCGGTCATGGCACTGTTGATAACCCGTGCGCTGGAAGCGATGTAATGGGCCGGTTTGACCGGATTGCGGCTGTATATGCGCCATTCCCGGTCACGCAGGTTTATCTCTTCCGGCCTGTCCAGTATATCCATATTAGCCTCCCAGAAGCTTGCCACCGTCCCGACATCTTTCCAGTAGCCGCTGAATCGATAAGCCATCAGACGCATGTCGACTGATAGCATTTTGGGGATGATGTTTTTACCGAAGTCATGGTCAGAATTAGGGTCTTCCTCGTCGCAGGAAAGCTCCGCGCGCAGGACTGGCCAGTTAAAGATGTAGACACCCATCGATGCCAGGTTGCTGCGTGGTTTCTCCGGTTTTTCATCGAATTCGATGATGCGACCTTGTTTATCAGTATTCATAATGCCAAAACGCGGCGCTTCTTCCCAGGGCACTTCAAAAACAGCAATCGTCGCATCGGCCTGCTCGCGTATATGTGCCTGCAGCATGCGGGCGTAGTCCATTTTATAGATATGGTCACCAGACAGGATCAGGACATAACGCGGATCCCAATCCTCAATGAACTCGATATTCTGAAAAATTGCATTCGCCGTCCCTTTGTACCAGTCACTGCGACCGCTGCTCTGGTAAGGCGGCAGGATATATGTTCCGCCTTTGTTGCGGTCCAGATCCCAGGGATGGCCGTTGCCCACATAGGTGTTAAGAGCTAATGGTTGATACTGGGTCAGGACGCCGACTGTCTCGATACCGGAATTGGCACAATTGCTCAGGGCGAAGTCAATGATCCGGTAGCGGCTGCCATATGGCACAGCTGGTTTTGCCAGATGTTTGGTCATCACACCAAGCCGGGATCCCTGGCCCCCGGCCAGGATCAGGGCAACAATTTCAGTTCGAGCCATAGGTTTTCCTCCCATGCGTTTTTTTGAATTCTTCTGATGTCTGGCGGCGCAAAATCAGGCCGCATAAAGGCGGTATGTCGATGATCAACTGGTCGGGGTGATCCTGATCAGATTCATCTTCATCACTGTCCGGATTCGTCCGGTCATCGCCCAGTCGTGCTGTATCGTATAATCCGTTCCAGCTGCCCGCCGGATAACCGCTTCCGCCAAAGCAAGCCTCATCGCTGTTGATTTCGATCTGATAACAGCCGGCCATCGGTACAGTCAGCGTGTATCCTGGCAGTGGAGACGGCGTCATATTAAGAATAACGATCAGTATCTCTCCGCCAGTTGATCGGCGTTGGTAGCTGTAAACGCTGTTTTGTGAATCGTCCGCATTCAACCAGCTGAACCCGTCCCAGCTCATGTCCTGCTCCCAAAGTGCCGCATGATCGCTATAGAGGTGATTAAGCTGTCTGGTAAATGACTGTAAGCTGCGGTGGCTCTCATAGGTCAATAAGAACCATTCAAGCTGTTCGTAGAATCGCCATTCAATAAACTGGCCAAATTCGCCGCCCATGAACATCAGCTTGCCGCCCGGATGTGTCATGTGATAGACATACAGGGTCCTGAGGCAGGCAAATCGCTGCCAGTAGTCTCCCGGCATGCGATCGATCAGGGAATGTTTGCCATGCACAACCTCGTCATGCGACAGAGGTAAAATAAACCGTTCGGTAAACGCATACATCATGGAAAAAGTCAGCTGGTTGTGATGCCAGCGGCGATAGATGAAATCGCGGCCCATGTAATCCAGCGAATCATGCATCCAGCCCATATTCCATTTGTGGGTAAACCCGAGACCGCCTTCTCCGATCGGTTTAGAAACGCCCGGATAAGGTGTCGCTTCTTCGGCAATCATGAGGCATTGTGGCATTTTATCACGGATCAGTCCGTTCAGCTGCCTGACAAAAGCGATAGCATCCAGGTTTTCCACGCCGCCGAAACGATTGTGCAGAAATTCGGTCCGGCCGTAGTTCAGGTAGAGCATACTGGATACGGCATCGATGCGCAGGCCATCGATATGGAATTCCTGCAACCAGAACCAGGCATTGGATATGAGAAATGAACGCACTTCCAGCTTACTGAAATCAAAGACATAGGTCCCCCATTCCTGGTGTTCTCCCAGTCGTGAATCAGCATGCTCAAAAAGCGGCGTGCCGTCGAAACGGGCCAGGCCAAATTCATCTCGGGGAAAATGAGCGGGAACCCAGTCCAGAATGACGCGAATCCCCTTCTGGTGCAGACAGTCGACGAGGAACTTGAAATCGGCCGGTGTGCCAAAACGGCTGGTGACACTGTAGAATCCAGTTACCTGGTAACCCCAGGATTCGTCAAGCGGGTGCTCCATGACCGGCATCAGCTCGACAGCTGTATAACCCATATCAGCTGCGTAGTCGGCCAGATCACGGCCAAGCTCGCGGTAATTGACAAAAGACCCGTCCTCGTGACGTTTCCACGAGCCCAGATGCACTTCATAAATGTTGAGCGGGCCACCTGACAGCGCATCCGGCCTGCTGGCCATCCAGTCGGCATCGCTCCAGGCATAGTCGTCCGGATCGTACAGGATCGAAGCGTTGGCAGGCCGTGTTTCACTATGTCGCGCGTACGGATCAGCTTTTAGGCAGGTTTTACCTTCCGCATCAGTCACAGCGTATTTATATCGATCCCAAAGGTGGGCATTGGGTGAAAAGCCTGTCCAGATGCCGGTGCTGCCCAGCCTGGCCAATGGTGTTGCTGTGATGTCCCAAGAATTGAATGTTCCGACAACTGATACGGTCGTTGCTGCAGGCGCCCATACAGCAAAACTGAAACCGCAACGGCCCTTCGCATCATCTGCAGGCCGTGAGCCAAGCAGATGATAACTCATATAGTCCTGCCCCTGATTGAACAGATAGGCTTGATTCATACCATTACCCCTGTCTGCAGAGACCGGCCGTCAATCTGATCCCCCATCTGGATGCTGAAGACCAGTTTTTGTAACCCGTGCCTTGCCTTTTCATTATACCGCATTCAGACCTTCAGACAATGACAAAGAGCAGGTCAAACCTGCTCTTTGTCAACACTGTATGATATCTATGTAAAAATTTGTTTGTCCTGTCAATTGCATTTATTGAAGGCAGCACCTCGGTCGAAAAGTGCCATTTCTTGCGGTATCAGGTGGTGATGCCGCTCGGGCAGCGCATCGTAGAGGGCCTTTTCGAAAGAGTCGCGGTTAAAACAGCCGGATGCCGCGGCCAGGAAGCCCAGGAGGACAATGGCAGCAAACGTCATGTTGCCAGCTTCCGAAGCGATACTGGATGCCGGAATCGGTATGAACCTTTCCTGTCGCTGTGGAACAGCTTGGACAAGGGAACTGTCCACAATGATCAGTCCGCCCGGTTTAACCATCCCGGCAAATTTATCAAGCGACGGCCCATTGAGCGCGATCAGCGCATCTGTTTCATTCAGTATCGGCGAACCGATCGGTGTATCGGAGATGATGACACTGCAATTGGCTGTTCCGCCGCGCATCTCAGGACCATACGAGGGCAGCCAGGAAACTTCGCGGCCTTCCATCAGGGCTGCTGTCGCGACAAATTTGCCGGCCGACAGGATTCCCTGACCTCCAAAGCCTGCCAACAATAAGGTAAACTCCATCAGTCCGTCACCTCGATTTCACTGCCGCGAAAAACACCCAGCGGATATTGCTTGATCATGGCATCGTCCACCCATTTCAAGGCGGCTACTGGATCCTTTCCCCAGTTGGTCGGACAAGTCGACAAGAGCTCGATCATTGCGAAGCCGAGGCCGGCCTGCTGCACTTTGAAGGCTTTGCGGATGGCTTTCTTGGCCTGGTTTATGTTGCGCACGCTGTTGACCGCGACGCGCTCAATATAGACGGCGCCCTGCAGGGTCGCCAGCATTTCGCAGACATTGATCGGGTACCCCTGGACTGTGGCGTCCCGGCCAAAGGGTGAAGTTGTCGTGACTTGTCCCAGCAGGGTCGTAGGCGCCATCTGACCGGATGTCATGCCATAGACAGCGTTGTTGACGAAAAAGGTGCAGATCTTCTCTCCCCGGGCAGCAGCGTGGACAATCTCAGCTGTTCCGATCGCCGCCAGATCACCGTCTCCCTGATATGTGAAAACCATACTGTCGGGATGCACGCGTTTGATGCCGGTCGCCACTGCAGGAGCCCGGCCATGAGCGGCCTGAACCATGTCGCAGGCAAAATATTCATAGTTGTTGTAGGTACAGCCTACCGGTGAAACGCCGATCGTCGTATCCAGAATGTCCAGTTCGCACATGATCTCTGCGATCAGCCGATGGATGATGCCGTGTGTGCACCCCGGGCAATAGTGAAAAGGCTTATCGGTCAGCCCCGATGTCCTGGCAAATACTTTCTGTTCCATCTTTTCAGCTCCTCACGATTGACCGGATCTTATCCAGAATCTCTTTCTGGGTCGGCAGGTTGCCGCCGGTGCGGCCATAGAAAAAGACCGGTTTTTGGCCATTGACGGCAAGACGGACATCTTCAACCATCTGACCAGTGCTGAGTTCAACGGCGAGCAAGGCTTTGATCGATGGTCTTGAGGCGATGCCGGCGATCATTGCCTCCGGAAACGGCCAGAGAGTGATCGGTCTGACCAGACCAACCTTGATGCCGGCATCGGCTGCCTGGCGGATGACATTACGGCAGATGCGGCTGCAGGTGCCATAAGCCACCATAATGATTTCTGCGTCGTCGCAATTGACCATCTCAACGCGCAATTCGCGATCAGAAATGATTTGGTACTTGGCCAGCAGCTTGTTGTTCAGGGCTTCAAGCGCATCCGCTTCTATGTAGATCGACTGAATCGTATTGTGTGTGCGTCGGGCGTTAGTGCCGGTCACTGCCCATGATTTGTCTACCTCTTCAATTGGTTCACTGTCACGGAAAGTGACCGGTTCCATCATCTGGCCCAGCGTGCCGTCACCTAGAACCATGGTCAGGATGCGATAGCGGTCTGCTATATTGAAGGCTTCGACTGTCAGTTCGTAAAGCTCCTGAACACTGGCAGGCGCCAGGACGACATTGCGGTAATCGCCGTGACCGCCGCCTTTGGTTGCCTGGAAATAGTCGCCTTGTGCGGGCAGGATACCGCCGAGTCCCGGACCGGCGCGCACAATATTGACAACGACAGCCGGCAATTCAGCTCCGGCAATATAGGAAAATCCTTCTTGTTTCAGGCTGATGCCCGGGCTTGAGCTGGTCGTCAACGCCCTGGCGCCTGCAGCAGCAGCGCCATAGACCATATTGATAGCAGCTATCTCGCTCTCCGCTTGCACCATGACACCGCCAGCCTCAACCATTCGCCTGGCCATATAGTGCATGATTTCGGTCTGCGGGGTGATTGGATATCCAAAATAATGGCGACAGCCGGCGCGCACAGCAGCTTCGGCAATCGCTTCATTCCCTTTCATCAGGACTCGCGTGCTCATGATCGTCCTCCCTCTTTCCAGACTTCGATGACGCTGTCCGGACAAATAGTCGCGCAGAACGCGCAGCCAATGCAGCGGTCCATCTGTTCGACACCTGCCGGATGAAAACCTTTAATATTTAGTTTATCCTGCTGCAGGGCAATAATTTTTCTGGGGCAAACAGTCACACACAGGCCGCAACCCTTACAGAGAGTTTCATTGATCTCGATTCTTGACATAGAGACCTCCCGGACAATTATATCAGGTCATTCAGATCATTATAAGTAAAAAAACAGCTGTCGGCAACTCGATTAAGGGCATTCCAAAAAGTTACATGGTCCAATAGTCGATCGTGTGCCTCAGGCGCAGAAGGGGGATTCCTTCTGGTGTCCTGTCTGTCCATTCGCCGGGCACGGCTTCAGCCATGGCTGCAGCAAAGACAACCGGTATCTGCAGGGCTTCTGCTGCCCCATTCACCACAGCCCAGCTGTCACGCAGCAGATTTGCATCCCCGCCTTCGAGGAGATTGGCATTATGCACCAGCCCGGTCGGGTTCATCCCCGCCGCCTGACTCAACGCACCAGCCATGCGGACAATCTGTTCTACAGAACCGCAAAACGGCCGGTATGGATTGACAACAAAATAGATAGCGGCAGGCTCCCGGGCAGCTGTCAACCGGTTTTTGATTGTAGCGACGACACGTGCGCCGAGATCCTCGCCGCCAATATCCAGGACGGCAAAGCGGGACAAGTCGTCAAAAACACTGAAAATCTCAGCCGGTACTGCAGGCACATCGACATTGGTTCCGGCAAAAACAGGCGCCACCAGGCGGATGCCTGAAGTTTCGATAACCACGCGTGCATCTGCTGAACGAAAAAAGGGATTGATGATGTCGAGGTCGCACAAAGTGACTTCGTGGCCCGTCTGATGCAACCAACCGGCAAAATTGACGCTGATCTCAGACTTTCCGCTGCCATAGGCACCCATGAACAAGGTCAGGCGGCGGAGATCCTTGATGAAAAATGACTCGTTCATGAACGTCTCCGATCCGGCAGCAACCGGTCTGCGTATGCCAGTATGCTTATTTGCACGCAGATGATTGCCAGCTTTTCAATCAACACAATAACAAGCCGTATATTTTTTTGCAAGTTGATTGCACAGAGACAAGACATCGGGTAAACTATAAGAGGTCGATTTTGCCTTCAGGCAGAAAATCCGATAGCCTGGAATATTCGCGCCGGCTGTTGTGGCCATAAGAACATTGCTGATGGAGGTTATTATGTTCATTGTTACAAGCAACGTGCCCTGGATGGAAAACTTTTCCACTGTTTCCGACAAGTTTTTCATCGGAGTGACCATGACCCTGTTGGGCGTCAGCATTGTCGTCCTCGCACTGGCCTTGATCAGCCTGTTTGTCAGTTTCATGTCCCGTCTGATCAATCGTGGCGGTACAAAATCTGTCAAAGCCGGCAAAAAGCCGGCATCTGCCTTTGCGACACCAGCTCTTGGCGGAGCCGATACGGCAGAAACCAAACCTGCTGCCTCTTCAAGCGCCGACTCAAGTGGCGATCAGGCAGACCAGCAAGTCTTGATTGCCGTTCTGTCTGCGGCTGTCACAGCCTATTCGGCCAATTCTGCCCCACGTTCATCTGCCGGTTTCATCATCCGCCGCGTGAGACGCGTCTGAGACGGAGGTTATCATCTTGGATACATTGATTACCATTTTCAAGGCTTTTGGTGATACGATCGTCAGCCTCTGGAACAATTCAGGTTTCGCCAATATGGGACTGAACAGCCTGGGGATGCTCCTGGTATCGTTTATTCTGCTTTATCTGGCTATTGTTAAAAAATACGAGCCTCTCCTGCTTCTGCCGATCGCTTTCGGCATGATGCTCTCAAACCTGCCCATGGGCGGCATTTTCCACATGGAGTTTTTTGACCCCGACAACATCGCACTGCTCGGGTATGAAAAAGGGACGCTGTTTGCCACCAATGAGCTGTTCTCCCGGGGCGGGCTGCTCGATTACCTCTATCTCGGTGTCAAACTGGGGATCTACCCGCCGTTGATCTTTCTGGGCATTGGCGCCATGACGGATTTTGGACCTCTCCTGGCAAACCCCAAATCGTTGCTGCTCGGTGCCGCAGCCCAGTTTGGTATCTTTCTGGCATTCTTCCTGGCTTTGTTTTTGGGATTCTCCCCTCAACAGGCCGGTGCAATCGGCATCATCGGCGGTGCTGACGGCCCTACTGCCATCTTCGTCGCCAAGACTCTGGCGCCAGAGCTTCTGGGCGCCATAGCCGTCGCTGCCTACGCCTATATGGCCCTTGTTCCGATCATCCAGCCGCCGATCATGCGCCTTTTGACCACCCGGCGAGAGCGGCAGACTGTCATGGCCCAGTTGCGCCCCGTAACCCGGACCGAGCGGATTATTTTCCCGATCGCCGTAACGATCCTGGTCGCCCTGATCATCCCCGACGCGCTGACACTGGTTGGCATGCTTATGCTGGGCAACCTTCTCAAGGAAAGTGGTGTCTGTGAGCGTCTGGTCAAAACGGCTGCCAACGAGCTGATGAATATTGTCACGATCTTTCTGGGTGTCACGGTCGGTGCGACCGCCACAGCCGAGTATTTCCTGACCAGCAGAACCTTGATGATCCTGGGGCTTGGCGTTATCGCCTTCATCTTCGGTACAGCCGGCGGCGTCCTGATCGGGAAACTGATGTATGTTATGACGAAGGGCAAGGTCAATCCACTGATCGGATCGGCCGGCGTATCGGCTGTTCCCATGGCGGCACGCGTCTCGCAGAAAGTCGGCCAGGAAGAGAATCCAGCAAATTTCCTGCTCATGCACGCCATGGGTCCCAATGTGGCCGGCGTCATCGGATCAGCTGTCGCGGCCGGCATCCTGCTGATGCTGCTCAAGTAAACCGACGTTATGAAACATGTCATTTTTCTGGGCGACGGCATGGCAGACCTGCCGGTGCCACAATTACAGAATAGAACACCCCTGATGGTCGCCGCCAAGCCGAACATGGATCGCATGGCTGCGGAAGGTCTGGCCGGTATGGTCCGAACCATTCCCGAAGGACTTCAGCCTGGCAGCGATACAGCCAATATGTCCGTCATGGGCTATGATCCCGCCATGTATTATACAGGGCGGTCGCCGCTTGAGGCGATCGGCATGGCGATCGAAATGGACCCGGGCGATGTATCTTTTCGCTGTAATATGGTCACCTTGTCTGAGGAAACAGTCGACCAACACGAGACAGATATTTCAGAACGATTTGCTGCGCGCACCATGGACGATTACTCTGCCGACGAAATCGGCAGTGATGAAGCTGCACGCCTGATTGAACAAATCAATGAGCGATTTGCCGACTCAGAGTTGCGTTTCTATCCGGGCAAGAGCTACCGTCATTGCCTGATCTGGAAACGAGGCAAGCTGGGCATGTCGCTGACACCGCCGCACGATATCTTGACCCGACACATCGGCGCCTACCTGCCGGCAGGACCGGGCAGCGATCGCCTGAAGGCGATGATGATCGACTCTACAGTCTTTCTGCCCCTGCATCCGGTTAACAAAGCCAGGGTGCAGCGCCATCTCAAGCCAGCCAACGCCATCTGGATCTGGGGCCAGGGAACGCGGCCTGATCTGCCTGATCTGGCATCCCGCTTGAACCTTAGCGGATCTGTTATATCCGCTGTCGATCTGGTCAGAGGCATCGGTATCTGCGCCGGGCTAGATGTCGTTGATGTCCCCGGCGCTACAGGTAACATCCACACCAATTTCGCGGGCAAAGCACAGGCGGCCATCAGTGAACTGGCCCGAGGCCAGAACTATGTGTATCTGCATGTTGAAGCGCCGGACGAATGCGGTCATCGAGCGGAGATTGATAATAAAGTCCGCTCCATCGAGTTGATCGACGAGCAGATTATCGGGCCGATCTGGACCTGGCTGGAAGCACAACGACTGGCAACCGGTGAACATTATCGCCTGCTGGTCCTGCCTGATCACCCGACGCCCCTGTCTTTACGGACGCATACAGCGGATCCGGTTCCATTCGCCTGCTACAGCAGTGACGATCGCGACCGCAATCCGGCGATTGCATATGATGAAATCAACTGCGCAAAAACCGGTTATTATCTCGACGAGGGTCATCTCCTGCTCACAAAGCTGATACAGGAAGGTTTTTAACTTTGCGACCTGTTCAGGTTGTTAAAGGCTTAACGATCCCTTAGACGCTGTTAAATAATAACTTGGTCAATAAATTTCCCATGTCATTAACCAGATCCGCCAATGTCATGAGAAAATGACCAAGAAAATTTTTAACAACCCCTTAATTGGTTTCTTTACCGAAGGATTGACCAGGACAATAATTCAATGCCGTCGCTGCTGGTCGGTCCAGAAGAACAGTCACGGCAGCGTGAAGCTGCAGGATCGAACCGGGACAACGGGGATCTACCGGTCCGCAGATCATGCTGCGAACAGCCCTGGCTTTGGCCGCACCTGTGACCAGCATCACGATCTTTCTGGCTTTCATGATCGTTCCAATTCCCATACTGAGTGCCTGTTGCGGAACCTGATCCGATTTATTGAAAAAACGTGCATTGTCCTGAATAGTGTCTTCAGTCAGATCGACGACATGTGTCAGGGGTGAAAATGAGGTGGCCGGCTCATTAAAGCCGATATGACCGTTGCGGCCCAGTCCAAGAAGCTGCAGGTCGATGCCGCCGCTTTCACGGATCAGGCGTTCGTAGGTCAGGCACTCGGTTGCAGGATCCTCGGCAACGCCGTCTGGGATGTGGATCGAATCGGGCTTGATATTGACTTTATCGAACAAGTTTTTCATCATGAAAAAACGAAAACTCTGATCGTGCTCTCCAGGCAGCCCCTGGTACTCATCGAGATTGAAAGTCGTAACCCTACTCCAGTCAAGAATGCCGCCAACTGTGAGCCTGACCAGTTCATGGTATGTCATGACCGGTGTTCCGCCGGTCGCCAGCCCGAGCACAGATGCCGGCTCGCCCAGGATCTGGGCGGCGATCATAAGCGCTGCCGCCTGGCCAGCCTGCATTTCATTGTCAAAAACACGGATGATCATTATGTGCCTCCTGGTTTTTTTCTGTTGATTCCCGTAGTCAAATGTTTAACCAACCCTGATTGTAACACGACACTTGTGGTTTGTCATATTGAATCGAAGAGCCGTTTTAACTTAAAGTGATGAAACTAAATCAGCTTAAACGATCATCTGGAAGCGATCACTTCAACTCAGCGAATGTCACGCCGCTGTCACCTTCACCGTAGGTGCCCAATCGCCAGGTTCTGACACGCGGGTCGCGCCTCAGCTGTTGCTGGACAGCGCTGCGCAGGGCTCCTGTTCCTTTGCCGTGGACGATGCGGATGGTCTGGATGCCGCCCAACACGGCGTCATCAATGAATTTGTCAAGATTGGCTGTCGCTTCTTCGACAGTCTGCCCCAGCAATTGTATTTCCGACTGCATGTTCAAGTGCCTATCCATTGACAGTTGTCCAGGTTTTTGACGTTGTCCGGGACTATGTTTCCTGCGGCCTTTGTCTTGTTTCTTGATGCTGTCCTGCACCGGATTGCGCAGCGCATCCAGAGGAACCGTTATTTTCATGGCGCCGCTTTGCAGCAGATATTGGCCGCGAGCGTCCGGTCCGTCGACCAGCTTGCCTGACAAACCCAGGGCAGGCGCGTCATATGTGCTGCCGATGATGATTTCATCCGTGCGTAATTTACGCCCGCCTGCCGCCAGTGCTGACTGCCCGATAGCCATATCAACCTGCCTGAGGCCAGTTCGGATCTCCTGACGGACCTGGACAGCCAGCCGCTGGCTCTCAGTCAAATTCTCTGCTTTTACTTTTGCGCGTATTTCATCCAGCTGAAGTTCAACCTCCTGAAGGGCATCGGCATATAATTCGCGCGCTTCCTGGCGGGCTTGCCGGATCATCTGCTTTTTCTGTTCTTCCAGTGTCTCTTTCTGGGAACGGGCCTTTTCGGCCAGCTCTTCAGCCTCAGCGCGCAGGGCGATGGCTTCGCGCCTGGCAGCGTCGGCTTGTGAACGACTTTGTTCCATCGTCCGCACCAGGTCTTCGAAACGGATACCCTCCTCGGACAGAAGGCCTCTGGCCTGCTCGATAATTGAGTCATCCAGGCCCAGTCGTCTGGAAATGGCAAACGCATTGCTGACGCCGGGAACGCCAATTAAAAGCCGGTACGTTGGCAGCAGTGTTTCAGCATCGAATTCACAGCAGGCGTTTTCCACCTCCGGCGTCTGCAGGGCATAACCTTTAAGTTCTTTGTAGTGCGTAGTCGCAACCGTCAGGCAGCCTCTCCTGCGCAAATGATCCAGGATGGCAATCGCCAGAGCTGCTCCTTCTGACGGATCAGTTCCAGATCCCAGTTCATCAACCAGCACCAGCGTACCTGGTCCGGCATCGCGTGTGATTGTAACCAGATTGTGCATATGTGATGAAAAAGTGCTGAGGTCCTGCTCTATGCTTTGCTCGTCACCGATATCAGCCAGTACTTGTTCAAACAGGGACACTTCCGAGCCTTCCCGTGCCGGAATCTGCAGTCCGGCCATGGTCATCAGGCAGAAAAGCCCGCAGGTCTTCAGGGCAACGGTTTTGCCGCCGGTATTTGGACCTGTGATCACCAGCGTCTTAAAGCGAATGCCCAGTTCGAAACTGATGGGAACAACCCGATCCTTCGGTATCAGGGGATGGCGCGCGTCGATCAGGCGGATGCGGCCTGATTCGTTCAGCTGCGGTCTCATGGCTCGCATAGCCAGGGCCAGACGGCCGCGTGCCATGATGAAATCAATGCGGGCCGCAAGATCCAGGTCATGCAGCAGCAAATCAGCCAGATCTGACACTTTGTCGGACAATTCTTGCAGAATGCGGTCGATCTCTTCCCTTTCAAGGCCCATGATCTCGCGAATCTTGTTGTTGAGCTCGACAACGGGAAGCGGCTCGACAAACAAGGTGGCACCGCTTGACGATGTGTCATGGATGAGTCCCGGAATTTCTCCGCGGAAATCGGCTTTTACCGGAACGACATACCGGTCGCCGCGTAATGTCACCAGCTGCTCCTGCAGGGCACGCGCGTGGCTGCGCACAATCCGGTTCAGGCATTCTTTGACATCATTCTGCGCCTCGCGGATCCGCCGGCGCAGATTCATCAGCTGCTGACTGGCCCGATCGTGCAACTCGTCTTCTCCGGCAATCGCCTCGTCTATCCGGGCGGCAAAATCTGACGCCGGCTCAAGCCGGCTGATCATGCCTTCCAGTACGCGGGTCGGCGGTGTATCCGCAGGCAGTCGGGTCCGCAGTCGATCGACTGTTCGCAGCAGGGCGCCGATGCGTATGAGTTCTGCACAGGACAGCTGCGAGCCTGTCCTGGCCCGGTTGACAGCCGGACGTATGTCGCTGATGCCACCCAGCGGTAATAAGCCTTTTTCCAGGATGACCGAAACGGCATCGTCTGTCTCCTCCTGGCGCGTGATCACGACAGCCAGGTCGCAATCAGGTTCCAGCCCGGTACACAGGTGCCTGCCCGGCTCAGAGTGAGCCAGTCCGGCCAGTTCATGAATAATTTTATCGTATTCGAGGATCTTTAGGGATCGGTGGTCCATCTTGTTGACAACCTCTGCGCTCCTTATTGCGTAAACGGAAAAAATTGATGCCGTATCCGACATAGGCGAAAAGTGAAAAAAACATCGGGGGAATAAAGATGTAGTTGGTCAGCCAGTAATAGTCCCGGGGGATGAAAAACAATGAAGCAAAAGCGATAACGAACAGCACGGTAGCGACCTTGCCATACCAGCGGGCCGGAACAACTTTGTCAAATCGCCTGAGCAGCAGGGCGCCCCCCAGGATCATTGCCAGTTCCTTGACAGCCATGACCAGCGGCACCCAGAGCGGCAGTTTGCCGACGATGCACATCATGATGGCCGTTGTCAGCTGGAAGAGCTTGTCCACAAACGGATCGAACAGTTTGCCGAATTCCGTGATCTGGTTGTATTTCCGGGCAATGTATCCATCGAGCATGTCAGTCATCCAGATACCGATGAACATGATAAAGGCAAGCAGATCATAAGGTTCTCCGATATAGATCAGACGGGCAAGTACCGGTATCGCCAACAGGCGGATAAAGGTCAGGATGTTGGGCACTGTTATAATCACACGCGGTTTCATGCTTCGCAACAATCCCTTCCGGCCTGTTTTGCGCCAGTAACGTTCTTTCCGGTTCTGTAGCAATATGGGGTCAGATCGCACGGCGGGCAGATAGAATATGTGCTCTCTCCAGTTCACCGGCATCAATGGTTTTTTTCATGTCCAGTGCCTCTTCAATATCAAGGTCAATGATCTCGCCGGCCTTATAGGCGATGATTCGGTTCAGGCGGCCATTGCGGATGCAGTCAATAGCCTGGAGCCCCATCATGCTTGCCATGGTCCGGTCCCTGTTGGATGGACTGCCGCCCCGCTGCAGATGACCCAGGATCGTCGCCCGGGATTCAATGCCGGTAATGGATTCGATTTTCTGGGCTACATCTGTAGCACTGCCAGCCCCCTCGGCTACGACGACGATGTAATGGTGTTTACCGCTGTTGCGGCCCTGAAGCAGGACCTTGATCACGTCGTGCTGCAGGTCGGTCTCGACTTCCGGGATCATGACAACCTCCGCCCCGCAGGCAATACCGACATTGAGCGCGAGATAGCCCGCTTTGCGGCCCATCACCTCGATAACGCTGCAGCGCTCATGAGACATCGCGGTGTCCCTGAGCTTGTCGATCGCCTCCATGGCCGTATTCATAGCCGTATCATAGCCGATGGTATAATCAGAACAGGCGATGTCATTATCGATCGTGCCGGGCACGCCAATAACGGGAAAGCCCTGGCGGGCCAGGTCGCGGCAGCCGCGAAAAGTCCCGTCTCCGCCGATTGCAACCACCAGGTCGAGGTTGAAAACCCGGGACATTTCTATCGCTTTTTGTACGCCTTCCGGAGAGTTGAATGTCTTGCTGCGCGCTGTCATCAGAAACGTGCCGCCCCGCTGCAGCCGTTCGGAAACCGACTGCCCGCTGAGTTCGTCGATATCGCCCCGCCACATGCCATGGTAGCCGCGGCGAATGCCAAAAACGTGGAAACCATAATGCAGGCCGCCGCGCACGACGGCCCGGATGGCTGCATTCATACCGGGAGCATCACCACCGCTGGTCAGCACGCCAATATTGCGTATCTTCGCTTTTTCTTCACTCATGTGCTTCATCTGCGACACCGGCCTACTGGCATGCCGCTTTCCCTTTCTTCATGAATCTTCTGTCAAATCACTTCGCCTATTATAGCGTTATCCGCCCATATCGGGCAAGTACGGGGTTATACCGAAATGACCTGTCTACGGATCGGCCAGCAGCGCCAGATTGCCGGACCCGTAACGAACGGCAACGATGCCCAGCAAATCGTCATCAAGATCGACCGCAAAGACCTGATCCAGATCGACCAGCCGTTCCTCTTGTTCAAGATAGATCCGAACCGGCACTACGCCGTGAAAGTATTGCAGCATGGCCAGCAGGCGCTTATAACCTTCGTCCTGTTCCAGACCAGAATAACGGATGCAGAGCCGGATTTTGGGTTTTCCAGATGAAACAGCCTGTTCCGTTCTATGTTTCGCATCACCAGCCTGTTTTTGTTCTGCAGCCGCATCTGTCGGCTGAGCAGCAGCATGTTTCTGCAGGCGCTGTGCGCCGGACGTCGGCATCCGCATCTCGAATCCGGTCGGCAGACGGCGCATGTCTGCTTCCAAGAGTGCTATCGTCTCGGCGATCAGTTTGGGCGCGTCGTCTTCCCGTATGCTGAGTCGGCCGCCGATCAGCAGGACTTGCCCTTCCCGGAGCATCGCCTGGGCATCCGACAGGACACGCGGGAAAGCGATCACCTCAAAGAGGCCATAAAGATCTTCAATCGTCAGAAAGCTCATCTGCTCATTGTTTTTTGTCGTCTTGTTTTTTCGACCGACCAGCATGCCTGCCATAATAACGCGATCACCGTCTGTCACCGCTGCCGGACGCAGTTCTTCTTCCGGATTGTCCGAAGGAGCTGAAAAAGCAGAACTGTTAAGGGTTGCGAACAGACTGATAGCTGTTTCATATTCATCCAGCGGATGACCGCTGATATATAAGCCCAGCATTTCCTTTTCCATGCCCAATAGTTCACGATGGCTAAATTCCGGCAGTTCCGGATACTCTGGTTCCGCTTCGGTCACCTGATCGATCGCGCCCATCTCAAAGAGTGAAACCTGCCCGGCCATATTGAGTCTGCGGCTCGAAGCCAGCCGACTGGAGAACGGCTCTATCACGGCGATCATCTGAGAACGCCTGACACCCAGAGAGTCCAGGGCCGAGGCACGGATCAGGCTTTCCACCATCTTGCGATTCAACATGCTCTCATCCATGCGGCGCAAGAGATCGCCGAAACTTTTGAATGGGCCATTTTCCTGCCGTTCGCTGATCAGCGAGCGGATCGCTGACTCACCAACATTTTTCACGGCTGCAAGGGCAAAGCGGATGCTGCCGTTTTCTGTTTTGAAACGCGCCTCGCTTGAATTGATGTCTGGCGGTAAAATGCCGATACTCATATTCCTGCAGACACGAACATAGGACGCGGCCTGGCTGAGGCTTCCCAGGTAGCTGTTAAGCATGGCAGCCATAAACTCGACCGGATAGTGGATCTTGAGCCAGGCAGTCTGATAGGCAACTACAGCATAGGCAGCGGCATGGCCCTTAGGGAATGCATAACCTGCAAATGCCATGACATCTTCAAATATCTTTTCGGCGACTTGCAGACTGACACCGCGTGCCAGGGCGCCGTCGACCGGATTGTTTTTTTCGTCGACACCGCCGTGGATAAACAGATTTTTGTATTTGGCCAGTTCAGCCGGCTTTTTCTTGGACATCGCGCGGCGTACATTGTCCGACTGGCCCATGGAAAAACCAGCCAGATCGCGGACAACCTGCATGACCTGTTCCTGGTAGACAAGGCACCCGTAGGTCACATTCAGAATCGGTTCAAGCAGAGGGTGATCATAGCGGATTTTCTCAGGATCATGTTTAGCCGCAACATAGCGGGGGATCTGATCCATCGGGCCGGGACGATACAGTGAAAGACCGGCGATGATATCCTCAAGCGACTCCGGTCGCAGTTCCTTCATGAAACTGGTCATGCCCGGACTTTCCAGTTGGAACACGGCTTCAGTCCGCCCTTCGCTGATCATGGTGAAAACTGCCAGGTCGTCCATCGGGATCCTGTCGTAGTCGATGATCCGGTTATGGTTCTCCAGCACCATGGCAGCTGTATCCCGCAGGACCGTGAGGGTGCGCAAGCCCAGAAAATCAAACTTGAGCAGTCCGATCAGTTCGACATTGTTCTTGGCGAACTGGAC
>JAWSUP010000020.1:0-4099 GCA_033549405.1 Bacillota bacterium
GCTTGATCTCAAGCGCTGCCCTGCGGCAGATGATTTTTCGTTCATCAAATTTCAGGGGTGAAAGCCGGTGCAGGGGAACGGCAATTTCACCGGAAAAAGCGGGATTATACTGGGTGCCGAAGGTCTGCATGTGGTATTCGGGTTTTGAGGCAACGACAATCGCATCGACATAGATGCCGGGTATCTGCACCAGCCTTGGATCCAGCTTTCCGGCCTTCACGATCTGCTCGACCTGAACAATTACCTTACCACCGCTGTTCCTGGCTGCCTGCGCGGCAGACAGCATGGATAAAGTCAGTCCTTCCCGCTGCATGGTGACATTGCCATTCTCATCCGCGTAGGTGCCGCGCAGGAAGGCGACCTGAATTGGGAAGGATTTGTAGAACAGGTAATCTTTGCCATCAATCTGCATGAGCGTGATCAAGTCTTTGCGGGTACGCTCGTTGAGTTTTCCGCCGCCCAGTCGCGGATCGATAAATGTCTTCAGACCGACATGTGTCAATGTTCCCGGCTTGCCGGCGGCAATGTCACGCAGCATATGGCACAAAACGCCCTGCGGGAGATTATAAGCCTCAACTTTGTTTTCTACGGCCAATTTCTGGACTGCAGGCACAAGATTCCAGTGGCCACCGATAACGCGGCTCAGCAATCCTTCGTGCCCCAGGTGGTTGAGTCCGCGCGTGCGCGCATCCCCCTGTCCGGCACAGTAAACCAGGGTCAGATTTTTCGGAGCGCCCGTCTCCAGAAAGCGTTCTTCAAGGCCGATGGCGAGTTCTTCCGGGAAACAGCACCCGACAAAACCATCCGTCAGCACCGTATCTCCGTCGGCAACCATCTCAGCAGCCTGACGGGCTGACAACACCTGAAATGACATTGCTATACCCCCTAATTATTTGATAACATTATTATAATCCAGATTCCACATTTGCTATGATTCATTGTATCCCGTAGACCGATCCCCAATGAATTTAGCCAGTATTGATGCTATTATACAATACTTGTCACATAGTTACCCCCTTTCTGGAAAATTGGTTCGCTTCGCATTCAATGAATTCCAAAGGAACCCTTATGTTTGCTGGTTTAGATGAGACTTTTAATGAGTTGACGTAGAATCTAGGGTTTATCTATACGCCTGTTTCTGTATAGTATCAATCATTGTATATTGATAGAAATATTACCTTTACAATCACAGTAGTGTGATATATGCTATCAACATGGAGGTGGCCATATGAGTGAGAACAAGATCACATCCGACCTGCTGCGTGGACATACTGACACGATAATTTTACGCCTCTTATCCGAAGCTGACCGCTACGGCTACGAAATTGTCAAATTGATTGCTGAACGTTCAGACGGTGAATATGAGTTAAAGGAAGCTACAATGTACTCCAGCGTCAGGCGGCTTGAGGCGGACGGTGATATCGAGTGGTATTGGGGAGATGAATCTCAGGGCGGGCGGCGCAAGTATTTCAGGATCACTGAAAAAGGCAAGGCCACCTACACCGGTAATAAAAGCAATTGGGCGTATGCAAAACGCGTACTCGACAATTTATTGTAAGGAGATAGAGGAAATGAACGAGAAACTAAACCAGTATTTGAATGGCGTTTTTGCACCTTACAAACGGAAATCGGCGTGATGCCATCGAAGGTGATTGCAGATGATAACCAATAAACTTGTCACTAAAATGCTGAAAAAAGCAGCCAGAGGTTCCAGAGCCGTTTACGCAGATAAGCTTGGCAAAGGCTTTGTCGGGAATGATTACGCAATCGACGGTTTCCACCTGCTCTATATTCGCGGTGATCATGAAAACAAGCATCATGTCATCTTTTTGCATGGCGGTGCTTATCTAATCGAAGCGGCCTCCGGACACCTGAATATTGTCAAACGTCTGGTGCATGAATTCGGCTTGCATGTCACCTGTGTTGATTATCCGCTGGCGCCAGAAAACTCCGTCGAAACTACACACAGGTTTCTGCTCAAAGCATTTAAAGAAATTGTATCCCAGTATCCCGGTCACGCATTTAGTCTCTTGGGCGACTCTGCCGGCGGCGGTCTTGCGCTGGCGTTTCTCCAGGTTCTGCGAGACGAGAAATTTGAATGCTCCCCTGATCGCTCGGTACTTGTGTCTCCCTGGGTCGATTTGACTTTAAGCAATCCTGACATGATTGCCCTTGAGAAGAAAGACTATGTTTTATCCATTGAGGGGCTCTCCTATGCTGCTCAGGCATATGCAGGGGACTTGCCTTTAACCGATTTTCGTCTTTCGCCTATTTATGGCAATCTCGATAATCTGGGAAATATTCTGTTGATTGCCAGTTCAAATGAAATTCTGTATCCTGATTGTATGATACTTGCTGAAAAGCTTGAAACAGCTCGCGGGACAACGGTACACCTGGATATGAAGAAAGGGCTCTTCCACGACTTCATCATTGCACCCGGCAGGCAGACTGCCAAAACAATTGATGCCATCGGACGTTTTTTAACAGGTGCATGACAGACGCATAATTGATTTCTGACTGAAATATGTAAATGTGCAGTGCGGAACCAGCTGGGGACTGATTGTTGACAGATACGGCGAACCGGCCTAGAATCAACACTATTCCGATTGAATGACCAGAAAAGAGGAACCATAAATGGATAACAATCTGGAGCAGTCTGGCAACCCGGCAAATCTGCGTGATGAAATCATCCGTCTGAAGACCGAACGCGACGCCATCATCGTCGCCCACTACTACCAGCGTGACGAGGTACAGGATATCGCCGATATCGTCGGCGACTCTTTTGCTCTGGCCAGGCACTGTGCCGAAACCAAAGCCCCTGTCATCGTATTCTGTGGCGTTCATTTTATGGCGGAAAGCGCCAAAATCCTGTCTCCGGACAAGACAGTGCTGCTTCCAGAGATCAATGCCGGATGTCCGATGGCCGACATGGTCGATGCTCAGGATCTGATATGCTGGAAAAATGATCACCCCGGTGTCGCTGTTGTCTGCTATATCAATTCAACGGCTGATGTCAAGGCGGAATGCGACATCTGCTGCACCTCATCAAATGCCGTCGCTGTAATCCGCTCCCTCGAAGCCCGGGAGATCCTTTTTATACCGGACTGCAACCTCGGCCAGTATGTCGCCCTGCAGGTACCTGAAAAGAAAATCCACTTCTGGGACGGCTATTGCATCACCCATCATCGGGTCAAAGCTGAAGATGTCACTGCTGCGCGCCAGGCACACCCCGATGCGCTCCTCTTAGTGCATCCTGAATGCCGGCCCGAGATCTGGCAGCAGGCTGATTTTGTCGGCAGCACCAAGCAGATTATCGACTATGCCGCACAGAGTTCTGCAGGGAAATTCCTGATTGGAACTGAGATGGGTGTCTTCTGGAAGCTTCGCCGTGACAATCCGGATAAAACCTTCTATCTGCTGAATCAGGGCATGGTGTGCCCCAACATGAAAAAGACATCACTGGCGAGCGTCCGCGACGCCCTGTCCCTGATGCGTTACCAGATCGAGGTTCCGGAAGATGTGCAAAATAGAGCCAGGCAATCGCTGACCAGAATGCTGGCAATACAACAAAGCAAATAATCTGCCGGGGGTAATATGGATAAGATCAGGCAATTCATGGCTCGCAAAAACATCGTGATTTCGGCGAAACGCTATGGTGTGGAAGCCTTGGGGGCTATGGCCCAGGGTCTGTTCTGCTCTCTGCTCATCGGCACGATCCTGAACACCATCGGAACACAGACAGGCCTGGTATTTTTGAATTCGCTGGGCGGTTACGCCACCGCCATGGCCGGTCCGGCTATGGCCATCGCCATCGGTTATGCCCTGCAGGCGCCGCCCATGGTGCTTTTTTCGCTGACAGCCGTCGGTTATGCGGCGAATGTCCTGGGCGGCGCTGGCGGACCCCTGGCGGTCCTGATCATCGCCATCCTGGCTGCTGAGGCAGGTAAAGTTGTTTCTAAAGAGACGAAAATTGATATCCTGGTCACACCGCTTGTCACCATCATGATCGGTGTCGCCCTGGCTGCCTGGTGGGCGCCGGCTATCGGTTCGGCAGCAGCCCAGGTCGGACGACTGATCATGTGGACGACCGAACTGCGGC
>JAWSUP010000020.1:4109-22335 GCA_033549405.1 Bacillota bacterium
CATGGGCATCGCAGTCTCCGTGATTGTCGGCATGGCCCTGACGCTCCCCATTTCCAGCGCCGCTATCTGTGCCGCTCTTTCCCTGACAGGCCTGGCCGGCGGCGCCGCCGTAGCAGGCTGCTGTGCTCAGATGGTCGGGTTCGCCGTGTTGTCATTCAAGGAAAATCGCTGGGGCGGCCTGATATCCCAAGGGCTTGGCACTTCCATGCTCCAAATGGGCAACATCGTCAAAAACCCGCGGATCTGGATTCCGGCCATCCTGACATCTGCGATCACAGGACCGATTGCCACCAGCGTCTTCAGACTGGAGCAGAACGGCCCTGCCGTCGCATCCGGCATGGGCACCTGTGGTCTGGTCGGACCGATCGGTGTTTATACCGGCTGGGTAGATGGTGTCGCTGCAGGGACCAAGGCGGGCATCGCCGGTTTCGACTGGCTGGGCCTGGCCCTGATCTGTTTTGTCTTGCCGGCTATTCTCTGCTGGTCCATTGGCCTCATATGCCGCAAGATCGGCTGGATCAAAGAAGGAGATCTCAAGCTGTCATGACGAACGATGAAAAAGTCCTGGACCTCGGTCAGTGCTGGTAGATGACTCTGCCGCCGATCATGGTCAGCTGGATCTCGATCTGCTCATTGAAGAGCACCAGATCCGCATCCAGACCGGCTTCGATACGACCTTTTCCCTTAAAACCACCGATAGTGGCCGGTGTTGCTGTCGCCATGCGAACGGCCTCAAGCAGCGGTACACCGACCTGCTGCACCATGGTGCGCACAGTCCTGTCCATCGTTGCGATGCTGCCGGCAAACGCAGTGCGGTCAGGCAGCCAGGCAACACCTCCGTCAATGATAACCATCTGGCCGTTTTTCGGGCTACCGAGCAGGCTGGTCGATAGGTCCGTGCCGGCAGCGCGCATCGCGTCCGTGATCAAAGCGGTCCTGTCCGGTCCGATGCCCTTATAGACCTGCCTGAGCAGAGACGGCGGAATATGCATGCCGTCAGCGATAACCTCAACGGTCAGGACATCCGATATGTAACCGCTTTCGATGACACCGGGGCGGCGCATCCCCCTGATACGGCGCAGTCCGGACATGCCGGAATAGAAATGAGTCAGATGCGTAAAACCTATTTCGTAAGCGGCCATAATATCCTCATAAAATGCATCGCTGTGGGCTACAGAAGGCAAAATCTGGTGTTCCAGCAAGGCTTTGGCAAAAGCAGGGGTACCGGGCAGCTCCGGCGCCGAACTCCAGCGACTGATCAGATGGCCCCAACGCTGCAGGATCGGTCCGTAATGATCCGGGTCGGGATTCCTGATGAACCTGGGATCCTGGGCGCCCCGCTGCTCCATGGAAAAATAGGGACCCTCGAGGTGCACACCCGGCATTACGGCGCCGTCTGTATTTTGGCCGACAGCGGCCTGGTATATTTCAAACATTTCCGCCAGCTCATCATCCATGCAGGCCAGTGTCGTCGGCAGCAGCGTTGTCGTTCCATGACAGGCGTGGGCTCTGGCAACACCGAGAAATGCAGCGACGGTTCCGTCCATGAAATCATGGCCGCCGCCCCCGTGCAGATGCATGTCAATGAATCCCGGCGCCAGATATAATGATGTTGCATCGATCTCTCTGGTTGCCGGATCATGAGCAACCTGAGTATGAGCAGCCTGACCGACAGCGGCTATTTTGCCATCGACAACCAGAACATCTGTATTTAGATTCAGTTTAGACGGTGTAATCACTGTCGCATTGCGGATGATGGTGCGTGTCATAGGCGTTCTCCTTAATCGGTTGACTCTATTTCAGTATACCGCTCACACATGAAATGACAAGAATACTCATAATCAATGTACCTCTTCCCTATTCGTCTTGTTGCCTGGGCGGTTGGCAGTTATGGGATAACACATTTTGACAGTATCAGTATCCTCTGTTACAATTATTGCATAAATTATAATTTATAATATTATTGATCAATAAAAGGAGAATATCAGCCTATGAAACACCCAAGTCTGAAAGAAGTCGCCTACAGCACCATCCGTGAGAAGATCCTCACAGGCGCCTTTCAGCCGGGTGTCCGTATCCGTGAAGATCAACTGGCAGTCGAAATATCCATGAGCCGCACGCCGGTTCGCGAAGCGATCAATCAACTTGCAGCTGAAGGACTGGTCAACAATATACCACGCCGCGGCATCTACCTGAACGAGATCAGTCCTGAGCAGATCTCCGAGCTTCTGGATGTCCGCCAGGCGCTGGAAACCTTGGCCGTAACCCGCTGTATCGACAAAATCGATGCTGCCGGGCTGGACAGGCTGACCGCCATCCAGAAAGATTTCGCCGATTGCATTTCAGAAAAATCGTATCATGAATGCAACCGCTTGGACAGTCTGTTTCATCGCGAAATAGCAGTCCTGTCCAGAAACACCACTTTGATTCGCTTTTTAGCTGAAATTGAAGACACGATGCTGATTGCCCGCCTGATCGAAAAAAAATCAGATCCTGATGTCAAAAATCGCATTACATATCTGGAACATGGCCAGATTCTGTCTTGTATTGCCAATAAGGACAGGATCGGCGCCGTTGAAGCAGTCCGCAATAACCTGAATCGAATGAAATTGAACCTGGCTATTGGCAAGGGAAAGGAAGATGCAGAATGAATGAACCAATGAACCACTACATGAAAGTCGGCCTGATCCATTTCATGGCATATCCGCAGACCATGAAGGGAGAAGGACCCATTGTCGAGACGGTGCGTAAAATTGCGCTTGACGATTATTTCAGCGTTATCGAGCTGACTTGGATCAAGGACAGCAAAATCCGGTCAGAAGTCCGCAAAATATTGGACACCGCCCATATGACGGTCGCCTTCGGCGGCCAGCCGATGCTTCTGTCTACAGGCATGAACATCAATGACCTGGACGAAGAAAAAAGGCAAAAAGCAGTGGCACTTCTGAAAGAAGGCATTGATGAGGCAGTCGAACTGGGTGCTGTCGGCTTTGCTTTCCTGAGCGGCCACTACGAAGAAGTGACGCGCAAAGAGTCGCTGGCGGCTCTGGTTAAATCAACGCGCGAATTGTGTTACTACGCTAAACAAAAAAGCAACCTGAAGATTGTGCATGAAGTTTTCGATTATGACATCGACAAAAAAAGTCTGATTGGTCCGGCAGCCCTGGCTCGCCGCTATGCTGAAACTGTCCGGCAGACCCATGACAATTTCGGACTCATGGTCGACCTGAGCCATTTACCGCTGCTGCACGAAACAGCCGAGCAGGCTATCGTGCCCATCCAGGACTATCTGGTGCATGCGCATATGGGCAATTGTGTCGTCCATGACGCTGCCCTGCCCGCCTATGGAGATGTCCACCCGCGATTTGGCTTCCCTGGCAGCGAAAATGACGTACCTGAACTGACAGAGTATTTACGTATCTTGCTCCAGGTCGGTTATCTCAATACGAAAAATCCGCCGATTGTCAGCTTTGAGGTTAAGCCATTTGCCGATGAAGATCCGGACCTGGTCATCGCAAACGCCAAGCGTGTCCTGAACGATGCCTGGGCCAGGCTTTAATTTGAGGAGGAAGCATAATGAAGATAGTCGTATTAGATGGTTATACCCTGAATCCGGGTGATTTGAACTGGGATGGAATGAGCGCCCTGGGTGATCTGACTGTCCATGATTTCACCCCGGCAGACCAGATCCTCAGCCGCGCCAATGGAGCCGACATCCTTTTCACCAATAAGACACCCCTCACTGCCGAAACGCTGAAACAGCTTGAGGGCATGCGTTACATCGGTGTTCTGGCTACTGGATACAATGTTGTTGATGTCAAAGCAGCCGCGGAATGCGGCATCGTCGTCACCAATATTCCAACTTACGGAACCCAATCTGTCGCGCAGATGGTCTTCGCCCTGCTGCTTGAGTTATGCCACCATGTCCAGGTTCACAGCGATGCGGTCAAAAGCGGCGAATGGACGAAAAACCGTGACTTCTGCTTCTGGAAAGCCCCGCTGATCGAGCTGATGGACAAGACGATCGGCATCGTTGGATTCGGCCGCATCGGCCGGCAGGTCGCGACGATCGCCGATGCCTTCGGCATGCGTGTCCTCGCTCATGATAAATTCCAGGGCAGCCCGCCTGATCTTGCCAGTTTTAAGTGGGCGACACTTGATGAGCTGCTGACCGAATCGGATGTTGTCAGCCTGCATTGTCCCCTCTTCCCTGACACGTCCGGAATGATCAACAAAGACTCCATCGCACATATGAAGCCGGGCGCTTTCCTGATCAATACCTCCCGCGGCGGGTTGATCGTCGACCAGGATCTCGCAGATGCACTAAACAGCAGCCGGATCGCCGGCGCCGGCCTCGATGTACTGACGGTCGAACCGCCTCCGGCAGACAATCCCCTGCTGCAGGCCAATCACTGCCTGATAACGCCACACATCTCATGGGCAACCGCAGAAGCCCGGACCCGGCTGATGGCTATCGCCGTCGATAACCTCAAAGCGTTTCTGGGTGGCAATCCTGTCAATGTCATCAAGGGCTGATCAGTTCTGTGAAATGCTGCTGATAATGACTCGGCGCAACGCCTTTGCGTGAACGGAACAGCCGGCTGAAATACAGTTGGTCATCGTAGCCGACCGTATGGGCAACCTGCTTGACCGTCAGGTCGGTCCGCTGTAACAGCTCGATCGCCATACGCAGTCGCAAGTCAATGATAAATGACTGCGGCGACTGGCCCATACAGGCGCGAAACAGCGCACTGTAACGGCTGGCGCTGAGATGCTCTAATTCTGCCAGTTCCCGTATTGTGATTGCCTGGCTGTAGTGTTTATGAATGTACGCCAGTGACTGGCTGATTCGTTCCGGTGTCACATCAGTCGGCTTTTTCAGCTGACCTTCGGCTTTGCGTCGCAGGCGGACCAGGATCAGAACCAGCAGTGCAGCTGCAGCGGGCTGCAAATATTGGTCACGATAAAGGAAATTATCGAACAGCCGGTGAAAATCGTCGATAAGCTGTTGACTGACGCCTGCATCGTAGCGTGTCTCAGCCTGGATTGAGCAGTCAACCAGGACCTCCGGCACCGCAGAACCGGTGAAGTGTATCCAATAATAAGTCATTGCTTTGTGATCACTCTTGCTGTAGCGGGTCGCACAGCCGGGTCGGAAGATAACAAACTGGCCAGCCTGGAAGACTGTTTCATGACCATGCAAATACAGAGTCAGTTCCCCCTGGCTGACATACATCAGATAATAATCGTGTCGCCCATGCGGCCGCCAGGTCGTAAAAGGGCGGCTCAGCGCATTGACACCTGCGCAGTTAATCAGCAGCGGATAATCCGTGCTGTCGATATCGCAACCATCTTGATCCTGGATCCGATAATAGGCCTGGTTATCCATAATCTCATTCTCCAAAACAGTCGATCAATCCATATAGATGATCTGTTCCTGCATTGACCTGACTGAGACACAGTTTATCATAAAAGCAAGATAAGGCCTATAGAATGATCGGGAGGTGCCTATGAAAATTGCCATCAATGCCTGGGCCATACCCGCAGCCGTCTCTTTCCAGGAACTTTTCGCCAGCCTGTCAGCTGTCGGGTTTGACGGAGTTGAACTGAACCTGGATAAAGAAGGCGCTTCGGCTCATGCCCTGACTTTTTCGACCGAGTCTTCCCAGCTCAATGAAATCGTCTCTCTCAGCCGCCAGGCCGGACTGCCCATCTGCAGCATCTCGACTTCACTGTATGGATCGGCTCAGCTGGGTTCATCGGATGCTGAAGAGCGGCAGCGCGGACAAGCCGTTCTGCGCAAGCAGCTGGATTTTGCCAGGGCCCTGGGCGCCGACACCATCCTGGTCGTCCCCGGTGGTATCAGCGACTGTGTCTCCCGGGTAGAAGCCTACCAGCTGGCTCTGGATACGCTGACCGATATGAAACCGGAAATTGAAGCATCCGGTATCCGTGTCGGACTGGAAAATGTCTGGAACAGCTTCTTTCTATCACCGGTTGAGATGAGAAACTTCATCGACCAGCTCGCCAGCAAAGCCATTGGCGCTTACTTCGACGTCGGAAACGTCGCCATCTTTTCCTACCCGGAACACTGGATCGAAATGCTGGGACAACGGATTTTCAAAATTCACATCAAAGATTTCAAAAGGCCGTCATCCTGGTTTCAGGGTCATTTTGTCAACCTGTACGAGGGCACCATCGACTGGCAGCGCGTTATGGATGGGCTGCGAGCGGTCGGGTATGATGACTGGCTGACGGCCGAACTATCCATCATGAAACAGAATCCGGAATTATTGTATCGTACCACGCACGAGGCCATGCGGACCATGGTCAGCAGATAACAGGAGGCAGTTTACATGAAAAAAGTAGCTATGATCGGTTGTGGCGGCATTGGTCAATATCATCTGAAACACCTGGTTCAATTTAAAGACATTGAACTCGCCGGGTTCTGTGACCTGATTCCCGAGCGGGCAGATGATTTTGTCAAGCAGGCTGGCGGTAAAGCTTTCACAGATTTTCACCAGATGTATGACGCTATTTCCCCAGACATGGTTTTTATCTGTGTACCGCCAACGGCGCATGGCGACATCGAGTTCGAGACCATCCGGCGCAAGATTCACTTCTTCGTCGAAAAACCGGTGGCACTGGATCTTGATCTGGCCAGGCGGATCCGTGATGCTGTTGCACGTGCTGGCCTGATCACGGCTGTCGGCTTTCAGTGCCGTTACAGCAATCTCGTCGAAGCGACGCGCACATTCATCGAAAAAAATGAGATTGCATTCATCCAGTGCGCGCGTATCGGCGGTGTTCCGGAAGTCCCCTGGTGGCGGGACAAGACTTTGTCCGGCGGGCAGATTGTCGAACAGACCATCCACCAGTTCGACCTGATCCGTGCCGTCTATGGTGAGCCTGCTGAAGTCTTCACATATGGCATGCGCGGCTTGGTTCATGAATTGCCCGACTACAACACGGATGATCTTAGCGTCAGTGCCATCCGTTTTACAAACGGTGCTCTTGCCAGTATCGCAACCGGATGTTATGGTCAGGACCCGTCAGCTTTTGATAGTAAAATCACCTTCAGCACCCGGCAATCCCGACTGGATCACTACCTGCTGCAGCGCGTCGACATTTATGGTGATAAAGCCAAAGCTGACGATGACAGCGAAAACGGCCTCATCTTCAAAGGAGACGGGACACTCGTGCAACAAGATAAGGAATCGTACCGGACTGTCAAAGAAACCGGAGATGCCGGCCTGACCTGTGATCGCACCTTTATTGATGCAGTCTTGTCAGGAGACGCCAGCCAGATCCGCTCACCTTATCCTGATGCCGTCAAATCACTGGTCTTCACCATGGCCTGCAACGAATCAATGGCGACAGGAAGTCCGGTTGAAATTATTCTGACGGATTGACGGTTCATTCGACCGGTGTTATTGTGTTGATGATTCCAGTTAAGGGGCTTTTTAAGTGAGTAAACACATATGACACCTGCCACCATGCTCTTGATCGTCTGCCCGCTGATCTTCCTGGCAAGCTTCGTTGACAGCATTGCCGGCGGAGGCGGCCTGATCAGCATTCCGGCCTACCTTCTGACCGGTATACCGGCTCATATGGCTTTTGGCAGCAACAAGCTGTCTGCCGGTGCAGGCACCGCTTTTGCCACTGCCCGTTTCTACCGGCACGGGAAGATCCACCTCAGAGGGGCTTTGATTTCGGCTGCCTTTGCCTTGGCTGGAGCAGCACTGGGAGCGCGCATCAACCTGTTGATTGATGCGCAGGTGCTCAAGAAGGTCGTTCTTTTTCTTGTTCCGGCTGTTGCCGTATTTGTACTCGTGAACGGCAGAGAGAAAAAACAACAGGTGCCGCTTGCCGGCCGGTCCCTGGATATCGTTTGCGTCCTGGCCGGATTTTTCATCGGCCTTTATGACGGCCTGGTCGGGCCAGGTACAGGCTCATTCCTGATCGTCGTCTATACGGCGGTGGCCGGTTATGATTATGTCACAGCCAGCGGCAATGCCAAAGTTGTCAACCTGGCTTCAAACCTGGCCAGCCTATCCGTCTTTCTCATCTCCGGAAAAATTCTCTTCTGGCTGGCTTTGCCTGCGGCTGCCTGCGGCATCCTGGGCAGCTGGCTCGGCAGCCACCTGGCCATCAAACGCGGCAAAAAATTGATCCAGGCTGTTCTGTTTCTGGTTATGATCGGTATCATCGTCAAGCTGGCAATCGACGTCGACCTGTTCTGACGCATCACCAACTAGCGGAGGGCTGAGTAAGATCTGCTGTATTGTGACGATCAGAACCGAATGACCGCTTTGACGATCTGCGCCTTATTGTGGGCGCTTTCGTCCATGGCCCTGGCGACTTCGGCAAAATCAAATGTGTTGGTGACGATGCTGCCAAGATTGATCAGGCCGTCCGCAACGGCCTGGATGGCGAGCGGGTAGACATGGCGGTAGCGGAAGATGGTCTTCAGCGTCAGTTCTTTATCCAGCGCCATGCTCACGGGCAGATTCATTTCACCAGACGCGCTGTAGCCAATCAGGACGATGACGCCGCCCTTTTTGACCATCTCCATGGACTGGCGCGTCGTCAGCTCAAGGCCGGCCGTTTCAAAGGCCAGATCATAACCGCGTCCTCCGGTGATTTTGCGCCCTTCTGCAGTTACGTCAGCGCCTCTTGCCTGGATGGTATGACTGGCGCCGATACTTCTGGCTTTTTCCAACCTGTTGTCGAGCACATCAACGACCGTGACATCGTAGATACCGATGGCCCTGAGCGCCAGCAGCGTCACCAGTCCGATGCAGCCGGCGCCAAATATGATGGCGGACTGCCCGATACGGGCATCGCCCTGGCGAACGGCATGAAACCCGACAGCCAGCGGTTCGATCAGGGCGCCGGACACGGCGTCGACAGAATCCGGCAGTTTGAAGCATAAGGCTGCTTCATGGGTAATATACTCCTGGAACACACCGTCAACCGGCGGCGTGGCAAAGAAGATCACATCAGGACACAGGTTATAGCGGCCGCTTTTGCAGAACTCGCACTGACCGCAGGTTTTCCCCGGTTCCAGCGCCACCCTGTCGCCGACCTTAAGGTGTGTGACATCAGCGCCTGCTTCAACGACGACGCCCGCTGATTCATGTCCCAGAACAAAGGGCGGTTCAACGACAAAGCCGCCGATCCTGCCCTGCTCATAGTAATGCAGGTCCGATCCGCAAATACCGACGGCTTCGATTTTGACCAGCACTTCATCAGCCTGTGGCTGTGGTATAGCCTTTTCGACAAATGCCATCTGACCGATTCCTGTCATGACGGCAACTTTCATCTTCCCTTCCATCTCTATCCCATCCTTTGCGTTCATGTAAGCGCAGCAACAGCATGTCTGTCATCAGGTCTGCACTGATCCCATTATAGCCTGATCAGGAGCAAAAACACCACAGTCAGGGCTTGTCATCTTCCAGAAATCTGGCGACAAAAGCATCGTCGTGGAGATGCGGGTATTGCGCATGAATGCGATCAAGCGCTTCGGCCTGTCCGTGCGATAAAGTCTCGTGTTCGTCCAGTGTCCAAATCCCCTGTATCAGACCCTGCCTGCGCAGGATTTCATGGATACCGGTTATACAGCCCCTGAAATGGTTGGCCGTGTCAAAAATGGCGCTGTTACAGTCTGTCAGCTGGCTGGCCAACGTCAGCCAGCGTGACGGCAGCGTCTGGCTGTCTCGTTCATTTTTCAACTGGTTGAACAGGCTGACGGCACTGCTTGTCCAGACCGCCCACTGACCCAGCAATCCGCCGACAAAGCGGGCATTGCGCTTTCTGCCGTTTTCTTCAAAGGTATGTTCACACAGCAGATCGAGGACGATATGATCATCATTGCCGGTATAAAGAGCGATCTGGTCGGCCCGCTCGCTCATTGCAGCAGCGCGCAGCACATCGAGTGTCAGGTAACGGTCAAACGGGGCTGCCTTGATCGCCACGACACCCTCCAGAGCACACAGTTGCTGCCAGTATGAAAAGCTGAAGATGCGACCACCGACAGCCGGCTGCAGGTAGAAGCCAATCACCGGTATCACTTGGGCGACAGATCGGGTGCGCTCGATCATGGCATCTTCGCTGACCGATTGCAACCCGCCCGGACTCAGCAGGACGGCGTCAAACCCATGCCGGGCCGCTATTTCCGCCTCACTGACAGCTTGATCTTCAGGACCGCAGGCGCCGGCAATGCGGATGACCGTTCGTCCCGTTCTGTCTTCGTAACGACTGATTTCGTCTGCTGCTATCTGCAATACCGGTTCAAACAGCCCGACCGCCGCATCGCGTATCTGGAACTGCGTCGTATGCACACCTACAGCCAGTCCGCCGGATCCGGCCGCCAGGTAGTAGCGGATCAGGCGGCGCTGTCCGACCTCATCGATAGTCCGTTCTGCCCGCAGGACCAGCGGAATGGCTGGGATGACTGTTCCTTCTCTCAGGAGATCATAAGCTTGCTTTCGCATCAGTACTTCCCTCCCCGTTCATCAAAATGGGTCGGTTTGCCCAGGCTTCTGCCGCCTGAAACAAGCCATTCCGCCTGCCAGCGGATCAATGTGTTCAGGCTGACCTGCGGATAGCCAAGGAGCTGCAGGCAACGGCCGGCGTTACTGAGATACGCCTTGTCTGAAGGTTCGTCGATATAGACCGGCTGCCGGTCCAGGTGCTTACCCAGTTTTGACGCGGCATATGCGACCGAAACGGTTTCCGGACCGGTCACATTCAGCCGTCCGGCCGGAGATTCGGCAAGAAGGAGGCTTCTGAGCGCGACTTCATTGGCGTACCCCTGCCAGATGCAGTTAAAGGCAGGTGTTTTCAGAGATATCGGCTCGTTTTGCATGATTTTTCGGGCCAGATCATGGAGGACGCCATAACGGAGATCAACGGCGTAGTTCAGCCTAAAAAGCAGGACTCTGCTGCCATAGATGCGGGAGGCGTGTTCGAAGATGCGTTCTCTGGCCAGCGAACTCATGGCATATTCGCCGACCGGCTCAGGTGGTGTTTCCTCTGTACAGCCTCCACTGGCAAGACTGGCCATCGGATAGATATTGCCGGTCGAAAAGACCACGAAATTGGCTTCTTTGAACCGTCGCGACACAAGGGTCGGTAAAGACGCGTTGAGTGCCCAGGTCTCAGCTTCACCGCCTGCTGTGCCGAACTTGCGTCCGGCCATATAGATGATGTTGGGCACATCCGGCAGTCTATCCAGCGATCCTTCAGCTAGAAGGTCGGCTGGCATGATCTCCACGCCGCCGGACCGAAGCAGATCTGCGGCGGTCGGATCAGAAAAGCGCGAAACCGCAATAACCCGGCCGGCTGTCCGTGAAACCTGCCTTGCCCGGGCAGCCAGCATCGCCAGGGTTGGCCCCATTTTACCGCCGGCGCCCAATATCATGATGTCACCTATGATCTGGTCCATAGATTCAATCAATAATTGGGAGGGCTCTGCCAGGATTCCATTAAGTTTTTCATCAGTCCACATTGGCGTTATAGCTCCTTTTTCGCGCTGAGCTCAGGTAGCTCAGCTGATCTCCCGGATCAGCGCCCTTCCTTCATACCGTTCGCCCAGGAGACGCTTTTCATCAAGCATGAGTTTTCGATATTCAACAATCAACAACAACAATATCCCTGTCACCGCCTGTCAGGCATCTGGCGCCGACGTCCGTGATGACAAAGGTTTCTTCGACGCCAACCATGCCCTGTCCGGGAATGCCGCATTTGGGCTCGATGGCAATCACCATGTTTTTCTCGAGCGGTTCGTTTATGCCGGCAGCGATAACCGGCGCTTCACCGATTTGCAGTCCGACGCCATGGCCAAGAAATTTAACCGGGTCATCTGCATAGCCCATGAAATAGCGGCTCAGTTCATCCGGCAGTTCCGCAATGACTGTCTGATAGATTGTTGCCGGTATAGCGCCCGGTTTCAACAGGGACCATATTTTCCGCATGAGGGACCGGCAGGCTTCATGAACTGATTTTGCCATACAGGAAGGCTCCGACCCGAAGCTGTACACCTGCGTTTTGTCACTATGGTACCCTTCTACACCATATCCGACATCGATGAAGATCAGATCGCCTTTCTTCAGGCGACGTTCGCGGTCACCGATGATCGGGACCGCTGGAGACAAGCCGCGCATTCCGCCCGGGCCATTGAAATTCGTCGGATACAAAGAATTTTCGCCAAAGCCCAGCTGACCGACGATCAGTTCCATCTGAGCCATGGCAAAACGTGACACGCCGTGATGCCCCTGTTTGACCATGGCGGCATATACCTCAGCCAGCAGGTCGGTCTCGCTCATACCCTCGCACAGCATACCAGGCACAATCTTATTCAGCAGGTTGGCGTGCTGGCGGCCTGACTCGCTGATAATCGCCAGTTCCTGGTCGCTTTTGACTGACCGCAGGAAGAGGAAATGCCGGTCGATCGACGTCCGGGAAGCTATCTTGAAATACTTCTCCAGCTTGTCGACCGTAGCCAGGGTCACCAGCTCAGTCTCCAGACCAACAGAACCCAGATCCGTTGGCAGATCAGGCAACATGTCGCGGTATGAATTCACCTTGACCACTATATCCAGAGGGCATTCCAAACCTGCCCTCTCGTAGCTTTTGCGAACAAAATAGCGGACGTATCCATCTTTACGCAGAACCAAAAGGCCTTCCTGCATCGTTCCTGTCAGGTAGTATTGGTTGATCTTGCTGGTAACCAGAACGGTCTCTATTGATGGATAGTCCTTCAGGATCGCCTGCATCAGTTTTTGCTGTCGGCGGGTCAGTGTATCGGCAGTTGGTTGATCGAACATTGTTTTGTCCTCCAGTATATCAATCCGTCGAAAAATTACAGAGCAAGTTGCTTATCTACAGCACCTGCTGCAGCAAGAAATCTGCGAAAAGCTGTCTGGCCGGCTGCGTCCGTCTTATAGACGCCGGCATCAGCCAGAACGCGTTCAAATATACAGGCTACGCCCTCGCGAACAGCCGATCGGGCCTGCGGTCCTGTGAGTGGGCCATGGAACTGCCGCCGCAGCTGTTCAGCCCACGACAGGTGTGCCGGCGCTACCGTAGCCGGCTGGTTTTGCAAGTATTGCTCGACCGCTTCGAGTTCAGACAGAAGCCTGCCAGGCAGCACCGCAAGTCCCATGACCTCGATCAGGCCGATGTTTTCTTTCTTGATGTGATGCACATCCGCATGGGGATGAAAAATACCGAGCGGATGACTGTCATCGTGGCGGTTGTTGCGCAAAACAAGATCCATCTCATATTCTGAACCGCGCCTGCGGGCTATTGGCGTGATCGTATTGTGCGGCCCCTGATCATCCCAGGCTATAATGCCGGCTGCCGGGTCGCTGTAATGGCGCCAGACAGCCAGAATAGACTCAGCTGCATCAGCCAGTTCGCAGGCATCTGAACCGCCAAGGCGAATGGTTGCCATCGGCCAGTTGAGACCAGCTGCCTGCAGCCCGGGATATGCCGGCAGGTGAAATGTGAACGCTTCCCCGGCGCGCGCCATGGGCAGTTCATAGCGTCCGCCCTGATAATGGTCGTGTGACAGTATGGATCCGCCAACGACAGGCAGGTCCGCGTTGGATCCGATAAAGTAGTGAGGAAACATGGTAACGAACTCAAGCAATTTGTCCAAAGTTGACCGGTCGATATGCATGTCGCGATGCTCTTGTGACAGCACGATGCAATGCTCAGGGTAATATGCATAGGGTGAATACTGTAAATACCAGGGTTCGCCGCCCAGACGCATTCGAATCATGCGGTGGTTTGCCCTGGCCGGATGACCGATGCGCCCGGCATATCCCTCGTTTTCAATGCATAGCAGGCAACGGGGGTATCCGCTGCTGTGATGCAGCCGCGCCGCCGCGATATCCCGGGGATTTTTTTCCGGTTTGGACAGGTTAATCGTGATGTCAAGCGTGCCGTAGGGCGACTCTGCCTGGTACACAACGTTGCGGGCGATCTGACGGGTCTGGATATAGTTGGACGCCTGACTCATCCGGTAAAACCAGTCTGTGGCTGATTCGGGATCCGCGGCATACAAACAGTCAAAACGTGTCTGGATGACCGACGGCCTGTCGACAAAAATATTCATCAGGTCGGCGGCAAGGATTTCGCGCAGATCGGTCAGATCTTCCAGCAAACCGCGGGTAACAGCAGCGTCAGTCAGCAAATTGATTAATACCGGGATACTTTCTGTCTGGCTGTCATCTTCGTCCAATCCAGTGCTGTCAGACTCAAATCCCTCTATTTGTAGCCGGTCGCACAGCCGGTTGATGGTATAGATTCTGTCCTCAGCTTCGATCAAGCCTTGCCGGATCGCCGCATAAACCAGCTGGTCGATTCTTTTTTCTGTCTCACCTGTGCTCTTCATCCGTCTTTCTTCACCTCATCCTGACAATTCTGCTCGCCTAATGCTGTAAATGGCGGGAATAATCCTAACAATACCAGATTTTACCACAGCAGATCAATCATTAGCCGAGCCGCCTGACTATTGGGTATGCCGACAAGCTGTGGATTCTGCTATGATATAAGAGAAAGATCCCGATCTGTGGGCGAATTGAGAACATTGGAGCCGATTAACGATATGAAAGAGCGGCAAGGATTTCATGAACAGGCATTATTAACACATCCCGATCACCAGGGCTGGTTTTTCCTGCGTAACAATACACAGACCTGTGTCCGGCAGCACTGGCATGATTACCTTGAAATTCTTTATTTGGAACAGGGGTCCTGCATTTTGCTGGTTGACAACCAGCACTATACAATGACAGCCGGAGACCTGACGGTCATCAGCGCCGGCAGCAGTCATAGTTTTCCAGATCTTGAGGGTTGTTGCTTCTATGTACTGCAGGTTAAGGCAGATTTTCTTTGCGGCAGTTCGTCAAGTAGTGAATGGCGTCATTTGATTCCCTTTTTACAGCCAGATCTCAGTTGTCTGGCACGGTGCAGCCTGTCAGAAAAAGATCCGATCATCGCCATTTTTACAGCCATCGAGGCGGATGATAAAGGCAAGCCACCCGGGTACGATCTGAACATCAAGGGGCTGCTTTTTTGTCTTTTTGCCCAGCTCATCCGGCGTGGCGCCATGATTTATCCACAAGACAGGCAGGATGCATGGTTGCTGCAAAAGCTGGAACCAGCCATGGCTTATGTCGAGCAACATTTTTGCAGCAACATCGGAATCGAACAAGTCGCCTCGCTCTGCTTCATGAGCAAAACACATTTCAGCCGCTGTTTTCATCAGGCTACCGGAAAGACATTTACCGCTTATGTCCAGCATGTCCGCCTGTATAAAGTCCGGGAAAAACTCAGCCAGACCAATCTGTCGATCGAAGCCATAGCCAGTCTGACCGGATTTTCATCTGCCAGTCATCTCGCCGCCGTCTTTCGCGTCCAGACCGGTTCTTCACCTTCAGTCTGGCGGAAAAACAACCAGGCAAGGCAAAATCCGGCAACACGCTGACAAATTTGAGTATGATTCTGATGCCTGCATGCATGCTGCTGATGTAAACTGATGCTTAACAACCCATGAAGAACTCGTCCAAACTGGTTTTTGGGAGCCGTAACTACATGAACAGGCTCACCGGGAGGTGCTGTATGACAACAATCAATTTTAAAATGCCAGAGCCCAGACCTGATTTTAACAATATACTGCGTGTTCTCAGACGGCAAAGCCCAACTCGGCCGACTTTGTTCGAATTCTTCCTCAATGATGCGCTTTACGACCAGCTGTGTCAGGGACGGGTATTTCGCGACGATGACGGTCTCGGTTCCTGGCGCAAGAGGCTTTATGCCTATTGGATTGCAGGCTATGATTACCTGACGATTATGGCGTCTGACTTCAGATTCCCGACTCCGGCTGTGCCACATCTGGCGTCCAAGTCGCAAAATGTGCCCGGCCCAATCACGGATCGAGCTTCATTCCAGGCATACCACTGGCTGGAACCGGACGACTTCGATCATAGTCGTCTGTCTGTCATTGCTGATGAGTTGCCTCATGGGATGCGACTGATCGTCTGGGGGCCTGGCGGTGTTCTGGAAAATGTCACAAGTCTCTTGGGATTTGAGCAGCTTTGCTACATGCAGGCAGAAGATCCTGATCTGCTTCAGGAAATCTGTGACAATGTCGGTTCGCGCCTGGTTCGTTATTATGAAAGAGCGGTTGTCCACCCGGCAGTCGGCGCCATCATCTCCAACGACGATTGGGGTTTCCAGTCGCAGACCATGCTTAGTCCGGCCGCCATGCGTCAATACATTTTTCCATGGCACAAGAAGATCGCCGCTACAGCACATGCAGTTGGCAAGCCGGTCATCCTGCATTCCTGCGGCAATTTAAGAGAAGTCTGGGAAGATATCATCGAGGATATGGCCTATGACGGCAAGCATTCTTTCGAAGACAAGATCCAGCCTGTCGAATCCGTCTATGAGCAGTATGGGTCACGGATCGCGATCATGGGAGGATTTGACCTTGATTTCATCTGCCGGTCGACACCGGTCCAGATCCGGGCAAGGGTCCAGGCCATGCTCAGTCAAGTCGGCGACCGCGGCGGATTCGCCGTGGGCACTGGCAACAGCGTGCCATATTATGTGCCCACAGAAAATTACCTTGCCATGATCGACATTCATCATTCTTGATGGTGCAGAACATCCAACATCGCCAGCACATTTCTCGGCGGTACATCACCAGGGATTGAATGGGTGGGGGCTGCAATCACATGTTCGCGTCTGTTCAAGATTATCCCTCCATTTAGACTGTTTGGATGATATGCCACTGCACAGCCAGATCTTCCAGGCTGAAGCGGGCATTGGCCGGGCTGGTCGACGGCAGGATGGTGATTGGCATCTGCGTGAACGGCTCGATGTGACGCCGGTACAGGATCCCGGCCGTCTGGCCATTGGCAAAAATGGCTTTGATGGGACACCGTACCAACAGCTGATCAATCGGGTTGGCAACCACATCCTGGATGGTGCTATCAGCAGATCCCTGGATTCTGCACTGCTGCAGGACATCCCACAAAGCCAGGTTATGCGCCAGGATCAAGGCGGTTTTTTCTTCGATCGTTTGCGGGATACACGCATGAAACAACCTGGCCAGTAATGGCCAGAACCGGTTCTGCGGATGGCCGTAATAGAAACGGTTTTGGCGCGACAGGACCGAAGGCATCGTTCCCAGGATCAGAATGCGGCTTGATGCGTTGCAAACAGGCTCAAACGGATGGCAGACAGGCTGTCTATCGTCAACTTGATTTTTTGTTACCATGACACATCATCCCTCCCCTTCATCATTTGCGGCCATTACTTCCGGGCTGAACCGACCTTTTTTTGCCAGGCCGTTTATTGTGCTTCTTTTTAAACTGGAAGTTGCCTCGGATATACAGGGCTATCAGGAAAAGGACCAGCAAAATAAACGCCATCCGCCAGGGATTTGTCGTGATGAATCCTGAAATCCCGCTTGTCTCCTTGATGCCGGTTTCGCTGGTCGGTTCAGTATAGCCAGGCTGAGCGGTCGTCTGGTTGCTGCCTGAATCTGATTCACTGCCGGTCGGCTGTCCGCTTGTCGCCGTTGTTGCAGGCGTTGTTGTCAGCGATGGTGTCAATGATGGCGCCGGTGTCGCCGGCGGAACGGTCGTTTCAGTCTGCCCTGGATCATAATCCTGCAGGACAATCTGTGCGGCTGCATTGATCAGGGTGTATGTGCTGTTGTAGCTGTTGCCGGCCGCAGACCCCGGGACGCCCAGGAGCACAGAGATCAGTTCGCGGCCATCGACCAGTTCTGATGCTGCGACCAGGCAGTTGCCGGCATAGCCTGTCGTGCCTGTTTTGATGCCGGTATACCGGGCGACATAGTCCGATCGGAAAGCTGTATCTCCAAAGGTGAGCAGCTTGTTTGAATTGATCAGCAAAGCCCAGCCCAGGTAGGGATGTTTATTGGTTGGGGGCATGACATATGATCTCAGGCTGACAATTTCGCGAAACTGGTCGTTTTTCATTGCATGGTCTGCCAGCATTGCCAGTTCTCTGGCTGTGGATACATGGGCGTCATCATGCAGACCGCTGGGATTGCAAAAATGAGTCACTGTAAGTCCCAGCTCAGTTGCTTTTTCGTTCATACGCAGGGCAAATGTTTCATTGCTGCCGTCTATGGCTTCGGCAAAAACATTGGCCGCATCATTGCCGGAGGCGACCATCATGC
>JAWSUP010000021.1:0-22310 GCA_033549405.1 Bacillota bacterium
ATTCCTGTTGACGCACCTGCTCCTGGATCGCATCAAAGAGAGCGCACCGGCGCGTATTCTCCAGATCAACTCAGAAGGGCACCGCTTCAACGGGCTCGATCCAGATGACCTGGACTGGAAAAAACGGCATTACACCGGCTTGAGATCCTACGGTGCATCCAAGACAGCTCAGCTATTGACTGTATGGGAATTTGCCGATCGACTCCGCGGCACACAGGTCACGATCAATGCCATGCACCCGGGAGAAGTCAAGACGAATATTGGCAATAACAACGGCTGGCTTTACCGGTTTTATACGCGCTATGTCACCGGCCTGTTTCTCATGGATGCGGCGATATCGGGTCCGGCGATCGGGTATCTCGCCTCAGCCCCTGAACTCAGCGATGTCAGCGGCCGGTTCTTCCACCTGACAAATGAGGAGAAACCGGCAGCGCATGCGCTTGACCGGGCCATGGGTCGGCGGATCTGGGCGATCAGCATGCAGCTGACGGGTCTGGAATCGCCAGATGAACCTGTCGAAAAGGTTGAAAACTGAAACGATCAACGCTTTCTTGGGGCGGAATAGAAGAGACTATGACTGTTTCAACTTTTTTATGACCTGATCGGCAGCGAGCTTTCCGGTCAAAATGGATATCGGCAGTCCAGACGGGCTGAAGGTCCACTGACCAGCCTGGTAGACATCGGGAATTTGCGTCAGAACCGATTTGGCTATCTTGGGCATGCTGTGGACGGCCGGCATGCTGCTGTTGGTAAAAGCCCAGCCCGTGATGGCTCCGTCGGAATTTCCGGTCAGTCTCTCCAGAGTCAATGGGGTAGAGACGAATTGATCTATGATGTGCTCTTTCAGGCCGGGAAAGATGGACGCATCCAGAACAGAGATGATCGCCTGCGCACTGAATGTCTTGAATGCATCATACCAGTCAATGCCAGCCAGATGCCTGACCAGCGGATAATCAAAGAGCGTGCTGATGATCAGGCCGGTCTTGCCTGCCGGGGCCAGGCTGCTGTCTCGCAAAGCAGGACAGGATATCTCGTAAGTCGTGTACTGGAAGTACCTGGCGAGCCAATCCTTGATGACATTCAGATCATCCGTGTATAAACCTTTGCCATCCTGGACAGCAGGTTTCAACAGGTTGTCAGAGGCGAGGCTGTTCAGGCCGGCGCGTACGGGCGTATAAAAGAAGTGGGCGTTGGCGATCTTTTTGAAATATTGCGGATCCATATCCAGCGTGAGGTAGAGGGTCAGGATTGAGTCGCCGCCGATTTTATCGGACAATTCAATTTTCCGGTTGCGGACTGCCTCTGCCGTTTTCGGATTCAGGAGCAATTCGGGATCGATCGCCTGGTACAGACGCTTGAGATCGGCACACCAGATCAATTTCTGGTACTGGTAGACGACACCATGCGCATCGCGGACCTGTTTGTGTGACGGGTCGATTTGGACTATCTCTGTTTCGCATCTGATCCGGCCATTATGCTCACGTATGAACTGCCTCATTTTCTCAGCAAGAACACCTGTGCCGCCGCGCGGATACTGGTAATCGAGATAGAGGCTGAAATAACTGAGTGCGAAAAAGGTTGGCGTATTTTTGAAAAAATGCTGGGCGATCATATCGATCAACGCCTGGTTGTCCGTTATTTTCTTCAAGTAGTCATCAACAGGTTCGTTGAGTCGGCCGATTTTGCGGACCGTCAGGATGTATTTAATAAGCCAGGGCAGGATGGTCTTGACCAGGTAGCCAGGATCGCTCTTCAGGTCCAGAAACAGCGGGTTATCGATACCATACAGGATATCCATATACTGCATGATCTTCTTGATCTCAGCGCCAAATTGCTCGATCTCCCGGCTGTTATCAGGGAAATACCGGCTTAGCAGATTGAGGTAATCCTTGAGACTGTCTTTTGACTGGAGGTTGGTCACGTCTTTTTCGATCCCGATGGAAACAGCGCTGCTGACAAAGGGAATATCGATGCCCAGCTGGCGCAGCATCGGCAACACAATTCCGGAGTTCTCCATCGCCCGGATACCGCCATCGAACGTGAAGCCATTATAGTCGAAGGAGTTGACCAGACCGCCCACTTTCGTCTCTTTTTCACAGAGCAGCACGTCAAGCCCTGCCTGGCTCAAATAAGCAGCGGCAGTCAGCCCTGCCATGCCACCTCCAACGACCAATACCTGACAGTCCATAATGAGCCCTCCCGGTTATTTGCGGTAAAACACCTGTATTTAAATGCAATTTTACCACAGTGAACAGTCCTGGTGTATATTAAAGCAAAGAGCCCTTTTGATAATTTCATTCAATTTTGAGACTAAAAACAACATTTCCTCTCTAAGAGTTGTTCTGCCACATCTCATGTGATCTGTTGAGGCACAGAGCATTCAGCATGGAACCTATAAGGGTGACCTTAACGTGACTTCCAACCTACTTAACAGCTTTCAATTGCTCTGCAATATCCTCTGTTATGTCAGGATCAATCAGGCCGTCTTCTACCATACGCGTCATAATCTTTATTGATTCATCATGTGTCAAAGCTTTTCGGTATGGTCGTATTTCGCCAAGAGCTTGATAGATATCAAGGCACGCCAATAGGCGAGAATTAAAATCTAGTTCCTCAGCATACAAACCTCTGGGATATCCCGTTCCATTAAGTTTCTCATGATGATTATACGCCCACTCTGAAATTTCGGCAAACCCTTGCACTTGCTCAAGGTTTTGTTTTGCTGTTATTGGATGTTCTTTAATTTTGCTAAATTCCTCATCAGTTAAAGCTCCTGGCTTATCTAAAATAGAATTACTGATTCCGAGTTTACCAAGATCATGCAAATCTGAAGCGATCATTAATTTCCAAAATTCATCTCCTTTGATATTGTAAAACCTCGCCATCCGGCCCATTAATCTTGTCAATCCTGATGAATGCTTCATTGTGAATTTTGATTTAGCATCTATAATATGAGAGAATATTTTGGTTATGCCGTGAATTTGTTTATATCCCATATGCCTCTTATGTGATGGAATTGTAATTTTAAGCACTTTATCTATTTTTTCATCAGAAAGATTCGCCCAAAATTCGTTCTCGAAAATGGTTTGTAAAGCGATATCAGTTAAATCAGGTGCAAAATCGGTTCCTGCATGCTTTTTAATAAACACTGTTATTCCTTCGAGAAGTTCATCATATTTATAGACATTTCCCAAATCAAATTTAAGATCAAGAGTGTCTGCAAAATTTATTAGTTGGGACATTTGTGGTATTTCACGCCCCTTAAGGCGGAAAAAACCAGAGCCATCAAATTTTTCGTGATGATAAAGAATAACATTTTTAGGTGAAGTTAAAAATGGAAAGCTGCTTATATTATGCTCACCGATTCGACAATGTTCTTTACTGCTTTCAATTATATTTTGTTTGGCTTTTGCATCCCCTGATAAATTGTCATGCAAAATTTTGAGGCTGGCACCATTATCATGAAGTATTGAAAGTGCAGCCAGGTCGTATTGCATTTCTGTAGAAAAATTAAGAGCACACGCGAGTCGATTTGTAAAGCATGCTATTCTTTTAGAATGATTTGTTGACACTCCAAAAATATCTGTTTCAATCACATCCAGCACGTTAGATATAGCCTCTAAAAATTCGTTAATATCAAAAAGCATATTGTAAACTTCCCTTCCCAAATTATCGCACTCAGATTTTGTTCTTCTTTATATGAATGTTCGCGGTATTGTTAATAACTTCAAGGTTCAGCTTGTTATTCGCTTATTGTATCTGCGCGAGCTGCAGACGAATTGATTTTTCTCATTTGCCCGATAAATCCTGATCAGAAAATCTGATTAGTTTCAGGAACTCATTTATGACAAGTTTAATTGTCTGCTTGGCTCTTCATGGTCAAAAAAGCTGGCGCCTTCAATATGAGTACGTCAGCACTACTTTCATATTATATACTCCTACATCCGACATGACTACTGGTAATTGCCCGACATCTTTGTAACTATATAGAAATTGATGCGAACTTGACGCACTGGCTATATATGATTTTGCAACATTTCTTTATATGTTTTAGAAATGCACACCCCCCTGAGAGAGTGCTTTGTCGCTTGACTTTGGTATTTCTCCATAAATTCTACACAATTTGATGGTATTATTTCTTCGATGTAAGCCGCGGCTAACATATATCTAACACAAGGAGAAGCTTATGAACAATTTTGCTGCAGGCACAATTTTAGGATTTCGTGAGGGATTGGAAGCATTTTTGATAATTTCCATCATGTTCCGATATTTAATCAAAATTGGTGCAGATACTATGAAAAAGTATGTTTGGTTCGGTACGGGCATCGGCGTTCTTGCATCTATCGGGTTAGGTGGGCTGCTTGCTGCGATTGGTAATTTAATCGGCAATACAGGTCATGTTGCTAAGTTATGGGAAAGTGCTTCCAGTCTTTTCGCAATGTTACTGGTAACTACCTTTATCATCTGGATGATCAGACAAGGCAGCAATATGATAGCTACAGTTGAAAATAGTGTTAAGAAAAATATTTCGAAAATTGGTATTATTCTGATCACTTCGACAATGGTTGCGCGTGAAGGTGCTGAAATTGCCATATTCACCTTTACCGGCAATTACGAATTGCCTGCAATCTCTACTGGTGTTTTTCTTTCGTTGGTCCTTGCTGTCTTGATTTATTTTTCGTTAGTTAAGGTAAATCTAAAAATAATTTTCAGAATTACCCTTGTTTACCTTATCCTTCAGGCCGGCTATTTACTTGGATATAGCATACACGAAGGACTGTCAGCACTGAAAGATTTGGCGATTCTTTCTAACAAGAACATTCTCTTTAGTAAAGCTTTTGACCTTTCGGCTACAATACTCAATCATAAAGAAGGCGCACTCGGTCTGCCTTTTAATGTGCTATTAGGGTGGTATTCAAAGCCTGAATGGATACAGCTTATATGTCAATATGCCTACACGATTATCATCTTCATATACATGCGTTTGGTCGGTATTAGTTACCAAAAGGAGAAATGAGAGAACAGTTTTCAATTGGGCTGGTTATGAAGCTCGTCGAATACGTCGAAATGAATATTGAATCCTTTTTTTGTCCGCCTTTTCTTCTACATTCATTTGACTGACGACTTTTTTGAAATGGGTGACAGGATCAGGGAATTCTTGCTGCAGCTCATGAACGTATCCCAAAGTTTTGTAGTGTTCAGTTCTGGGCATTTCTTTTGTTTGTCCCAGTACATTTTTTCGATGATCAGATAGACACCTTTCTTTTTCCCCTTGACATCTTCGGGGAAAACCAGTCAATTTTATAACAGTTGCTTGAATGTTCTTTTGTTTACAAATGGCTGCCTTGCCGTTATGCTAAAGATAGGAAAACATGGCGTTCATTTAGCCATGCTAACACGGGTCAGGCCCGAAATCTGCATCAAGGAAAGGGTTTTGCGTATGAGTTACCTCAAGTTCACCCACGATCAGCTTTATCGATTCTGTATGGATGCCTTCGGCAAACTGGGATTTTCCAAAGAGAAAAGCCAGATTATCACCGATGTTCTTCTGTTATCGGATGTCTATGGTATCGAATCACATGGTATGCAGCGTTTAGTCCGCTACCACAAAGGTATTGAAAAAGGGATGATCAACGTCGCTGCCGAACCACAGGTCGTTTTTGAGACGCCCATCAGCGCCGTGATCGACGGCAACGCTGCGATGGGGCAACTCGTCGGACATGAGGCGATGAATATGGCAATCGCCAAGGCGAAGGTCAGCGGGATTGGCATCGTTTCGGCACGTAATTCCAATCATTTCGGCATTGCCGGTTATTATGCCAAAATGGCCTGTGATGAAGGCCTGATCGGTTTTGCCTGCACAAACTCAGAAGCGATCATGGTGCCGACCTTTGGCCGCCTGGCCATGCTCGGATCCAATCCGATCGCCATGTCCATGCCGGCCGATCCTGTCCCGTTTTTGTTCGACAGTTCCACAACCGTTGTGACACGCGGCAAACTCGAGATCTACAACAAGATGGATAAACAGCTTCCGGACGGCTGGGCTTTGGATAAAGACGGCAATGACACTACTGACGCAGCAGATGTCCTCAAGAACATCGTCCAGAAAAATGGCGGTGGCATCATGCCGCTGGGCGGTTCGACCGAAGTGACTGGCAGCCACAAGGGCTACGGCTTCGGCATGGTCTGCGAGATCTTCTCATCGATCCTCTCAATGGGCATGACCTCCAATTATGCGATGCAAGGCTCGGTCGGTGGCATCTGCCATGGCTTTGCCGCATTGAACCCGGCGTTTTTCGGCGATGCAGACGCGATACGCCAGCATTTGTCAAAATACCTGGAAGAACTGCGCAACAGTCCGAAAGCGACCGGTAAAGACAGGATCTATACACATGGCGAGAAGGAAATCATCGCCCAGCAGGACCGCCTGGCCAATGGTATCTTGGTCAATGTCAACACACTCAAAGAGATGACTGAATTTTCCGATTTCGTCGGGCTGAATGCAAAAGACTATTTCGGCGATATCGATACAAAAGCCGGGACAGAGAAGCAAAGTGGTCTTTATTGACCATTGATGGGTAATTTTACATGTTGATGCATATGATTTCACTGCAATCCGGAATCTTTTCACCTGGCGGTTTGGTCCTGCTCTTGCTGGCGGTGATCATCGTCCTGATCGGCATATGGCTGATACTGGCCTACAACCGCCTGACCCGGACGCGGATCCAGATCGAGAAAAGCTGGAGTCAGGTCAGTGTTCAGGTGAAGTTGCGGGCGGACCTGATCCCGAAACTGGTCCAGATCGTGCAGGGATATGCCACTCACGAAAAAGAGACCCTGGTTAAGGTTATGGAGACGCGGACACGCTATCTCTCAGCCGGAACTACGGAAAGCGCGATCGAGAGCAGCGGTGATATGGGTAACTGGCTGCATCGCCTGATGGCCATTGCGGAACAATATCCCGATCTCAAGGAAGATGGCAACTATCAGCAGCTCCAGCAGCAATTGACAGACATTGAACAGAAGATTGCCCTGGCCAGAAAGTTCTACAACGATGCCGTCATGCTGTTCAACCGGCTTGTCCAGCTGTTTCCCAGCAGCATCGTCGCATCGCTTTTCGGTTTCGAGAAAAAGCCATTCTTTGAACATACAGCAGAAGAAGCAGACCCGCCGGGCATCAGGCTGAACTAAAATCTGTTAAAAACAGCTTGCTGCTCAATAAATTCCCCGTGATATTGATCAGGGGCATGTCACGAAACAACTTGCTCTATGATTCTCCCGAAGGATTGACCTTTCTCGTCAATCCTTCGGGAGAAAGACCAAGTAAATTCGTAACCACCCTTAGTTGCTTTTATTTAATTATTTTGATGTGTCCGACCAGCGGCAGAGGTTTTGCCTTGCCGTTAACGGCGTTGATAATCCCCATCACGATGAGAACTGTCAGTCCGACATACAAGACGACATACAGCAAGGAGCTGATGAACAGCAGGTAGTAGCTGATCAGGCCGAGAATCGTAGAGATGATAGCCAGCGCAATACCACCGCCAACCGCACCAATCAGGATCAGAAGCCCCTGATTGGCATGATAACGGCCAAAACGGGAATCCGGACAGGCAACCAGAGGCAGGAAGAAGAGGATATAAGCAAGAGCTGCCATCCCTTTGTTCTTCTCGATGTCTTCCGGACTGAAGACTTCTGCAGCACCCTGAGGTGGAGCTCCGGCGGCGCCTTGACCGGGAGAGCCTGCTGTGTTGGCAGCATTGGGAGCACCGGTCGGAGTTTGGCCTGTTGCCTGAGCCGCACCGCAACCATCACAGAACTGGGCATTGTCATCGAGTGATTTTCCGCAAGTCTGACAGAATTTTGCCATGATAGGACACCTCTTTCTCAGTTGCTAGACGCTGTAGACGCCTGTTTGTATCAGTATAGCAAAACTGACGGATAACATAAAGGCGCAAAACAGTGTTCATGTGATAAAATCAAATTATAGAGGAGTGATGTAATATGCGTTATGCTCTGATGCATCCTGCAGATCAGCTGGTCGCCATTATGCACCGAATTTACACGGCCGGCCTGACAACCATGTCCGGAGGCAATCTGTCCGTCTGCGAAGCAAATGGTGACATCTGGGTGACACCAGGCGGCATCGACAAAGGATCACTGACCCGTCACGACATGGTCTGCATCCACAAGGACGGCACGCAGAGCGGCTTTCGCAAACCGACATCGGAACTGCTTGTCCACCTGGCCATCTACCAGGCCCGAGAGAATGTCAAGGCCGTCCTGCATGCCCATTCACCGGCCTTGATCACTTTCAGCATCCTGAACAGCATACCGGATGTCAGACTGATCCCCAATGCCCGCATCGTCTGCGGTAAAATTGGCAAAGCGCCCTATGCGCGTATGGGATCGCCCGAACTGGCTGACAGCATCGCCAATGAGTTCAAGAAAGGCTATTCGGTCGTTCTCCTGGAGAACCACGGTATCTGCATCGGGGCAGAAACAATCAACCAGGCTTACCTCATCTTTGAGACTCTGGAATTTGCCGCCCGCAGCGAGCTGTACGCCCGTCGTCTGGGTCCGGTCAATCCACTCAGCGATGCCCAGATCGATCTGGCCCGCACCAAGGCGCACACCCGCCTGAGTGATTTTTACCCGAAGCAACACAGCAGCGAAGAACTGGCAGCCCGCCGCGATATGATCGCATTCATCCAGCGGGCAATTCAACAGAAACTATTCACCAGCGGCAACGGCACACTGTCCGTGCGCCTCAGTGACGGCTCATTCCTGATTACACCTTATGGACGCGACCGGCGCCAGCTTCACGAAGAACACCTGGTCCTGGTCAACCGGGGCATGAAAGAAACCGGCAAGACGCCGAGCCGGGCGGTTTTCCTGCATGAACTCATTTATCGCCGCCAGCCAGATGTCAAGGCGATCATCGGCGCCCATCCGCCTCACCTGATGGCCTTCACGCTGACGGACCAGGTGCTCAATATGAACCTGATGCCGGAAAGCTATGTGATGCTGCACCATCTGCCGCGCCATCCCTATGGCATCAACTACCTCGAACCACAGAAGACTGCAGACCTGTTCACGGCTGATACACCAGCCATCCTGCTGGAAAATGACGGGATCATCGTGACGGGTCAGTCCCTGATCCAGGCCTATGACCGGTTCGAAGTCGCAGAGTTCACAGCCCGTGCCCAGCTGGCGATTCCAGCAGATATGGCAGCCTGCCCGCTCAACGCTGATCGCATCGGTGAACTGAATCGCTATTTCCCATAAGTAGGGTTGTTAAGTAATTTCTTAACAGTCATTGATTACATGTCAATCCCTGAGTAAAGGAGACTCCCATGCTGAAAGGAATACCCGCAATACTATCGCCTGAACTTCTGAAAGTCCTGATGGAGATGGGTCATGGCGACGAGATCTGCATCGGCGACGGCAATTTCCCGCATGCCAGCATGAACGCGCGCGTCATCCGCTGCGACGGCCATGGTGTGCCTGAGCTGCTCGAAGCCATCCTGAAGCTGATGCCACTCGACACCTATGTCGACAAACCAGCCACTCTGATGGCCGTTGTTCCCGGCGACACCGTCCAAACACCGATCTGGGACACGTATCGGACGATCATCGGGCGGTATGACCCGCGCGGCAGTGAAACCATCGCCAATATCGACCGGTTCACTTTCTACGATCGGGCGAGAAACTGTTATGCTGTCGTCGCCACCGGCGAGAAGGCACTCTATGCCAACATCATCCTCAAGAAGGGTGTCGTAGTCGACCATCAGACAGAATCAATAAACTGATTTCACCCAGTTGGCGAAAAATGAGGATATTCGCACAAATATGACTGGTCTGCCTGCAATGAATATAACCCAATCAGCGGGGCTGTTTGCCTGGCCAAAGGGGCGGTCGAACCCGATATAACAAACGGGTTGGTTTTCTTTGGATATTTTCAGTAATATGAAAGTTGTGTGACATTTTTTGTCATGACAGTTTATGGCTTCATTTTTTTGGGCTAAAGCTGTATAATGACTATCAATGAGTTCTGTTTTATGAAACAGCGGTTAATAGACCCGATGCGGCGCCTGCTTGATCTGAACAGAACAGAAGACCGGCTTTGCGCCATGTGGGCAGCCGAGCCATCAATGGGGCATGTATGAAGAAACTGGGAGACATCCTGATCGAGTCCGGCCTGCTGACTCCTGAAAAACTTGAGGAGGCACTGGTCGAACAACAAAAAACAAAAGGACTTAAACTCGGTGACATCCTCGTCGATATGGGGATTCTGACCGATATTCAAATTATGAAGGCCCTGGAATACCAGAGCCGGATTCCTTATGTCGATTTAAGCGATATACAAATCGATGCCGCAGCCCCTGGCCTGATCAGTGAAGATATGGCTAAAAAGCATATCCTGATCCCGATCGCCATCGAAAACAACCAGGTTGTCATCGTCATGAACGACCCGCTGGATTTCCTGGCCATCGACGAAATACGTTACCTGACCGGCAAAGAGATCAGCCCCCGCATCAGCACTAAAAAGCAGATCATGGCCGCCATCGAGGCCAATTACGGCAAACAGCAAGCCCAGAAGGCCGTCCAGCAGCTCGAGAAAGAGTTTGACCTCGAAGAGATGGTGCGCATTACGGAGCAGATCACTGATGAGGTGGCCAATGCCCCAGTCGTCAAGCTGGTCAACTCCATCATCGAGCACGCCATCCGCATCAATGCCAGTGACGTTCACATCGAGCCGCACGAGACCAAGATGCGCGTCCGTCTGCGCGTTGATGGCGTGCTGCAAGAAGTCATGACCGCGCCGAAAAACGCGCATGCCGCCGTCATCACACGCATCAAGATCATCGGCGGCATGGATATCGCCGAGAAGCGCGTCCCCCAGGATGGCCGTGTCGAGACCGTCATCTCTGGCCGCCAGGTGGACATGCGCCTGTCTATCCTGCCGACCGTCAACGGTGAGAAAGTAGTTATCCGTCTCCTGGGCCGCTCGGATGTCGCCCTGACAAAAAATGCCCTGGGCCTGTCGGAGCACAATGAACAGCTCTTTGACCGGATCGTCGCCAGCCCGAATGGCATCATCCTGGTGTCCGGTCCGACCGGCTCCGGTAAAACGACGACCCTCTATACGGTGCTCAAGGATCTTAACCAGGTCAGCACCAACATCGTCACCATCGAAGACCCTGTCGAGTACCGTATGACCGGCGTCAACCAGGTTCAGGTCAATGTGCGTGCCGGCATGAACTTCGCCAACGGCCTGAGATCCATCCTGAGGCAGGACCCGGACATCATCCTTATCGGTGAGATCCGCGACGGTGAGACGGCGGAGATCGCCATTCGTGCCTCAATTACAGGCCACCTGGTGCTCAGCACCATCCACACCAACGACGCGGCCTCCACGGTCACCCGACTGGTGGACATGGGGATCGAGCCTTTTCTGGTGTCGTCCTCAGTCGTCGGCATCGTCGCCCAGCGCCTGGTCAGGAAGATCTGCACGCGTTGCAAAGAGAGCTACAAACCGTCCCATGCCGAAGCCATGCAGCTGAAGATGCGCGAACCCAAACCGCTGTTCCGCGGCGCAGGCTGTCCCGAATGCAGCTACAGTGGTTATAAAGGCCGCACGGCCATTCACGAGATCCTCGTCGTCACCCGGGAAATCCGCGAGCTGATCGACCGGCGGGCAACAACAGACCAGATCCGCACGATCGCCATCCGCCAGGGCACCACGACCCTGATGGAAACCTGCATCAAGCTGGTGCTGGAAGGCATCACAACGACGGCAGAGATGCTGAAAGTCACCTATACCGTAGACGACTAAGCCCCCAGGTCTGAGCCAACAAACGGAAAGAAGGGATGCCCTTTGGTTGAAATGATGGAAGAACTGCCCTATACCCCGGAGAACGAACAGTTCCCCCTGATCGCCGATTTCACGCTCAATGAACTTCTGATCGAGGCGATCGAAAGCAAGGCTTCCGACGTGCATATCACGGTCGGCATGCCGCCCCTGATGCGGGTCAATGGTCTCCTGACCAAGATGCGGGACTACACGCTCAAGCCGGAGCACACTGCCTACATCTGCCTGGGCATGCTTAACGAGAAGCAGAAGGAAGTCCTGGAGGAAAAAGGTGAGGTCGACTTCTCCTACGGCATTCCCAACGTCAGCCGCTTCCGCGTCAACATCTATCGCCAGCGCAAGAGCCTGACGGCTGCCATCCGTATCATCATGACCACGATCCCGACCATCGACAGCCTCAACCTGCCGCCCATTCTCAAGACGCTTGCCATGAAGCCTCGCGGTCTGATCCTCGTGACCGGGCCGACCGGATCCGGCAAATCGACGACCCTGGCGGCGATGATCGACTTTATCAACAACAGCCGCAGCTGCCACATCCTGACGCTGGAAGAGCCGATCGAATACCTGCACAAACACAAAACCAGCATGATCAACCAGCGCGAGATCGGTGACGACAGTACAAGCTTCGCCTCCGGCCTGAGAGCTGCCCTGCGCGAAGACCCTGATGTCGTTCTTGTCGGTGAGATGCGCGACCTTGAGACCATTGGTACGGCCATCACGGCAGCTGAGACCGGCCACCTGGTCATGTCGACGCTGCACACCACCAGCGCCGCCCAGACCATCGACCGCGTCATCGACGTCTTTCCGCCTTACCAGCAGACCCAGGTGCGGGTCCAGCTGGCCAGCGTCATCCAGGGCATCATCGCCCAGCAGCTCCTGATAACGGCTGACAACAAAGGCCGCGTCGCCGCCCTCGAAGTCCTGCTGGGCACCGACGCCGTGCGCAATACAATCCGTGAAGGCAAAGTGCACCAGATCCAGAGCTATATCCAGACCGGCATCAAGCAAGGCATGATGTCCATGGACTACTCCCTGGCACAGCTGGTACGTAAAGCCCAGATCAGTACAGAAACAGCCTATTCCTATTGCCAGGATCCGGATATGCTGCAGCGCTATCTGGCGACTGACGCATCTTTGTTCTGATCCAATAGCGAAGCAGGGGAGGGGTTCTATGCCGCAATATATCTACACAGCTATCGACCTGAAAGGCAAAAAGACATCAGGCACCATGGAAGCCGGCAACTATGCCCAGCTGGGCATCAAGCTGAAGGAAAAGAGCCTGTACATCCTCAGAGCCGAAGACAAGGCCGACATCAAGACCAGCAAGCAGCTCGGGGCCGGACAGAAAGTCAAGCTCAAACCGTTGGCCATCTTCTGTCGCCAGTTTGCCACCCTGATCAATGCCGGCATCACAGCTGTTAAAGCCCTTGACATCCTCTACCAGCAGACCGAGGACAAGGCACTGAAGAAGTACATCGGCAATATCTATGAATCCGTCCAGAAGGGCGAGGCGATGTCCGAAGCCTTCCACCACCAGGGCGACGCCTTTCCGGAACTGTTCATCAACATGCTGCTGGCCGGTGAAAGTTCCGGTACCCTGGACGGCGTCCTGATCCGCATGGCCGATCACTATGAGAAAGAAAACAAGCTGAAGAACAAAATCAAAGGCGCCATGATCTACCCGATGGTCCTGATGACATTAACCATCGTCGTGGTCATCCTGATGCTGACCGTCGTGCTGCCGTCATTTACCGGCATCATCCTGGCCGGCGGCGGTGAATTGCCGCTGCCGACACGCCTGTTGATCGGCATGAGCGACTTTCTTCAGAGCTACTGGTACCTGGTCGGCGGGATCATCATCTTGGTGACGATCGGCTGGCGATCGTTCAAGCGCAGCGACAAAGGCCACCTCTGGTGGGACAGTAAAAAGATGAAGATCCCGATCGTCAAGAAATCCTTGAAGATGATCTATTCATCCCGCTTTGCCCGCACCTTGTCGACGCTCCTGTCGAGCGGTATCCAGATGCTGCAGAGCATCGACATCACGGCGCGGGTCATCAACAACCGCATGATCCACGACAAACTTAAGACGGTCATCGAGGATATCCGCAAAGGCACGCCGCTCTCCGTCTCGCTTAAGAAGACCGAAGAATTCCCGCCCATGATTTACAACATGATCAACGTTGGTGAAGAGTCCGGCCTGCTGGACGACATCCTGGTCAAGACGGCCGCCTTCTACGATGAAGAGAGCGACGCTGCCATCCAGCGTCTGGTTGGTCTCTTGGAACCCTTGCTCATCATTTTCATGGCAGTTGTCATCGGTTTCATCGTCATCGCTATTGCCCTGCCGATGTTTTCCATGTATGGCGCAGTCGCCTGACAGGAGGAACTATTATGCCCATAGCCATTGATATCGGGACAAGAGCCATGCACCTGGTGCAGGGAACGGCCCGCAAAGACCAGGTGACCGTCAAGAAGGCGATCATCGAACCGCTCCAGTCCGGCCTGATCCAGGACGGCATCATCCGCGAATTCGGCGGCATGGAGATGGCCCTGCGTAACATGCTGCAGAAGTATGGAATTAAGGACAAGGCCTGCTCCCTGACGATCAACGGAAACCATATCTATTCGCGTGAAATCGTGGTACCGCGCGGCAAGCCCAAGGTCATGCAGGATGTGGTCAGCTTCGAAGTGCAGGCTTCAATGAACTCGACCAAAGACATGGCCATCGAGTATGTGATGTCGAAGCAGCCCGTGCCTGACCGGCCGGAAATGGTTAATGTCAGGGCTTCGGCCATCCAGGTCGAGTATGTCAATGATTATTACAAGCTCTTGAAGAACTGCAAGCTGACGCCGGTTGCCCTCGACATCCATGCCAATGCCATGGCTAAGGCACTCGCCGGTCGGGAGATCAACGACCGGCCCATCAAGGACAACGGCAGCATCCTGGTGCTGGATATCGGTGGTGTGACAACCTCATCCTATATCTACAGCAAGGGTGAAATCATCTATAGCCGCATTCTGCCAATCGGCGGCATCGACATCGAGCGCTATATATCGCAACGCAATGAAAAAGAGACCGGCGACCGGCAGCTCATGATCGACCGCCTGGATCTCAGTCTCGATTCAGTGAGGCAGGATGCAGGCCTTGCAGATGCGGCCCGCCCCCTGGTCACGACTATCAGCGACGGCGTCCAGCGTATCCTGCAGTACCTGGCCAGCCGGCTGCAGAATGACCGGGTCAGTGTCATCTATCTCTGTGGCCGCACAGCCTCCTTCACAGGGTTGGATCGGACACTGGCTGAAACATTCGGCCTGACAACAGAGACGATCCAGAAGCTCAGCCAGGTGACCATGCCGCCCAATGTACCGATCGCGCCTTATGTCAACGCCATCGGCGCTTTGATCCGGCTGAGTTAAGGAAGGGGGAATATAGATGCATGACATGAATTTTTTCTCCACACTTAAGAGGCGAAGATCCGGCAACAAAACTTTCACTACATTTATTGTTCTGCTGCTGGTTGTCTTTGTTATTTTGAATGGCCTGATGATCGGTGCTGCTTATCTTAAGTTTACTGATATCAATCGTGATATTGAAAGCAAGCAGGCTTATCTGGATGATCCGAATACTCAGGAAAAAGTTACTGAGGCGAATAAAGCACGCGCCGATGTTGATCTGACCAGCCAGTATTTGTCAATTCTGCAACAGGCAGACAGTAAGCTCAGGCAGATTACACTGATCGACACGGAGCTTATCGACCATATCCGCTCGCTAACCCCGACAACCACCAAGATCAACGCGTCATTTATCAGCGGGATGGTTGTTAACCTGAGCTGTGTCGCTACGGTCGATACAGATCCGCTTGACATGTATCATGCGTTCCTGCATGATGATCGATTTATTCAGGCAACCTTGTCAACGGTAACCATGCAGATCACGATTATCCCGCCTCCTGAACCGACTCCATCACCGGAAATAACGGATGAAGAACCAGAACCAGATGAAGAACTCGCTGGCACTGAAATGAGAACATATTCATTCAGTATCACCGCGACACTGGCAACTGGAGGTGAGGACGAATGAAACTGTCAAAACGCGAAACAATTATGCTGATTCTGCTCATCATCGTTGCTTTAGTCTTTATTGAATTCCGCTTTGTTATCAGCCCGGGTCTGGATCGATACGAAGCACTGCAAACCAGGCAACGTCAGGTTACAGCACAGGTGGACCAGGTTATGTTGAATATCGCGGCACTGGAGAACCTGCAGAATAAACTGGATGAAAACCTGGATGAAATCAAAGACCTGTCGAAACCCTACTTTGATGGCATTCAGACGGATGTCCTCCTAAATTACAGCAGAGATATCCTGCTGCAGAACGAGATGACTATTGTCGTTTACACACCTAATCCGACTCAGCTGACGAAAATCACTGTGCCTGAAGATCAGCTTCAGGAAACACTTTATAAACTAAAAGAATTGGCCCGAAATTATAAAGAAAGCGACCAGGAAGCAGATGAGCCAGACCAGCCAAACCAGCCCGGAAGTGAAGAACCTCTTGCTGACGATCTTGAGCTCTTCAAACTGAATCTGTCGGTGACGGGAACCTATGATCAGCTCAGGAGCTTACTGACGGATATTGAGCGTGAACGTAGAGCAATGCGCGTCAATGACATGACTATCTCTGTTGGTGAACAAGATGAAATGCTCAGCATGAATTTTACGCTTGAGTTCTATGGTCTGGACAAACTAGTGCCAGACAGGATGGATCCGCTAGCAGTCTGGCCGAGACCTTCTTTTGATGGTGGCAGTGAAAATCCCTACCCGGTAAATATTACTCCGGTAGAGGTAATTGATGAAGAAGAAACAGCGCAATGAGGGTCATGGAGTCTAATCACTATTTCATGTATTCTTTTCTGGCAATATAAACCCGACAGGTAAATGCTCGGAAAAGTTATAGAACAAATACTACCTGAAAGTATTAAGAAAATAGATATAATAAGGGGACGATTCTACTGGATCGCCCCCTTTAAACTGGATCAATTTGAGTTAATTAAAGTCGTATGGATCACTGTCTAGCCATCCACTCATCTGCAGGATAGCATGATCCAAATTTTTTGTGCTTATGGATGTAAATTTATAAACACCATCAGCACCTATGACACCAGAATACAGAACATCGCCGTTGCTGTTTTTCAGTCTTGCAGTTGAACCGACTGTCCCCCAGACCCAGACTTCGCCAGAAGAACTGTTACCTGAGCTTGTTTTAATGATTTGGCCACTGGGTATTGGCAGTTTAATCTGTGTTACAGTCAATGTTAACTGGACACTATGCGTTGACCCGCTATATGTGACCGTTCCTGTGCTGTTTTTAGTGCCGGTTGTCATGGTGTCCAGAGTGTCCGGATTCCAGGCCACCGGTCCCACAAACTTGAACGAACCATCGGTCATCAGTGCACTGACTTCATCTGGCAGTTCAAAACTCTCTCCCTGATCAACGGTTACATAAATCGGATTTGGATTAATTGACGAAATATCCTGATCAATCACCGTAACTTTCAAAATCAATGCATCCTCCGGAACTAATGGATCCGGTTCATAACCGGTTACAGTCGCTTCCGCCGTGTATGTGTCGACTGTATCAGTTGTAATAATGGTATCCCATGAGGCAACATCGACATTCTGTGTGTAGGTGTTCGTACCATCCGATACGTCTGCCACAAGCGTTGCGGGCATTGTGAACGGTTCATTTTTATTGAGGGTTATCTCTCCAGGGGGATAGACATAAACGATATCCAGAGAACCGACAAACACGGTGAATGTTGCAGTGCCATTATAACCGACAACTCGCCCGGTGCTTGTTTTCAGACCTTCGGTTGTTGTATCAATGGTTGGGTGCCATCTGACAGCAACTTGACGGATCGTCCCATTGGTCATGACAGCACTGACCCGGTTAGGCATATTAAGGTCAGAACTGATCGGAATGCTGATGAGAGGGGGATCTATCAGGCTGACAATATTGGCTGGGGTTATGCCTTCTGCCCGGTCTGTCCTGAATTTCATGCCAATGCCTGATGTACCAGCAATATTCTGAGTTAAGTTCAGTGCAGTGACATCAGTGACCAGGTCAAAAATATTCGTTCCAGTTTTGCCGATGGCCAATGTTACGACATTTGATGTGTTGATCTTCCTGTTGACTGCAAATGTAAAATCAGTTCTGCTTTCTGTCCCAGGAATAATAACTGTTCCGTTGTTATCCTTGTATAACAGCTGGCCGTTATCAAGGTAAACATAATATTCGTTCGGATTAGTTGGATTGCTTGCCGGAACAGCTGTGATAATTTCCAGAGTATCAGCGAATCGAATATTTTTCGCGATGAAGTCAGTTGGCATTCTTACTTCAAACTGACTCTCGGCATTGTCCCGCGACAGAGAAAAAGAGCGAGAGCCAAACTGGAAGAGCGAATAGATTGTTGCAAGAACAACAGATAAAATCGCAATTGTAACGATCAGTTCAACCAGTGTAAAACCAGATTTGGAATTTGTTTTATCTTGTATGGTCTGTTTCACAATCATCACCGTCCTGGAAAAAAGAATGTGATGGATACTTCACTGTTATTTACTTGATGGGTAGCTTGTTCAATATGACCTCTGGGAGTATAGGTCACGCCATCCAGGGTTATTTCCATCAGATCGGTTGTGCGATTGTCCTGGTCTCGATGTAACAGAACCAGTTCTATCTGGCTGGATGTCCGAAAAGCTGAATCAGAGATATCACCTGAACGCATAATGCCGGTAAAAGCACTTGAGAAAACAGGAAAAACCATTGTTGCTACTATAGCCAGTATAGCCATAGCCAGGATCACTTCAATCAGCGTCAAACCACGCTTGTTCATTGTTTTTTTCATCACTCTCACCAGGATCACCACCTATTTGCTCCAGACCGCTCTGAAGTATCCGGCAACACCCTCAATCATCAGATCAGACATGGATCCTGTTCCTTTGGTGATGGTACAGTTGCTGCTCGGTCCATCAAAAGTTTTACAGATGAATGAACCGTAATGCTCACTGTTGCCGCCACCATTAAACAAGATCGTTGCATCGGGTGCATAAATAGTTACACTCGAGTTTGGCGTACCGTTATAGACAATCGTATCGGATTTTGGATAATAGATGAAAAGTCGGGTTGAAGAATCCGTTCCGATTGCGGCGAAACCACCAACGTTGATTTTATCGGTTACCAGCAGATGGACATCTCCGCCACCACTGACATAAAAGATAGTATTTCCGGCAATATCAATTTTGTCAATTTTCCGGAACAGTTTTCCGTCAGAATTCAGTTGACCGGTTGTATCTATAGTGGTTGTGCCGGAAGGCAACGAAGTTTCAAATTGATCCTCATCAATTGGAGGCATAACTAGTGGCTCATTTAGCACATCGACGATGTGGTCTCCGATGAGATTATTTTCAGCGGCGGCAATATCTGATGGCTGTGCCCCAGGACCCAGGGTGATATTTCCGTTAATTGGGATATTGCCAAACTGAATATTTGATGCATTTGTGCCAATATCACCATTAATGGTGACATTATTTCCGGTGATGAGAACTTCATCCGCGAAAATGGCGCTGTCAAGCAAATTATACTCACGAACGGTAAGGAATATTTTAGCTTCCTGGTTGTTATCTTTATAGGCAATCGATTCAATAATAAACTCATGCTCTGTACCATAAACATACACTTCGAAGTCTCTGTCTTCAATTGATCCGGTCACTGGACTGTTTTTAGTCTTCAGAATAAATGTATCAAGCTCATGGGTGTTTTCAATCAAATAAGCAGCAACAGCATCAGCGCCAGCTCTTGCTGCATAATTAGCCTTGATCTGGTTAGCTTGAAAAACAACCTGTCTTGTTTCCGTCAGGGCAATGGCCAGCACAACAGTTCCCAGAATCATCAGAACAGAGAAAACAACAACCATCGTGATCAAAGCTGATCCGCGTTTCCTCTTCATTTAATTCGCCTCCTACCTCTGCAGATATGATAATACACCATTTACTCAATTATATCATACCAGGTATTATAATCGTTAACTATTGTTACGGAAAAATAACATGAAACGGCTAAAAAACATAATAAGATAAAAATCGGCGTCTTTTATCAAAATTAATTGACAATTTGGTCGTTAGAGCGCCATCTAAAAGACTACAGCGAAAGGCATAATAGAAGACGCATTTATATAATCAAATACATTATACAATGAGAAATTAATTTCGTCTATACCCCGAATCGCCCAATAAATAGTGCTGCTTAAACATGTGAACTGCCAAAGTAAATTCCATGCGCTTCCATGCGAGTATGGAAATTAATCTGGCAAGAAAGATAGTGGCATTTAGTCTGGCAAACATTATACTGAACATAAGGTGATACCTCTTCAGCGAGCCAGTGGAAGAAGGGAGCACTGGCATGAAGAATCATAAGCATCTTACGTTGGATGACCTGAGTCACATTCAAGCCGGTCTGAATTCCGGCAAATCATTCCGACAGATTGCTCATGACCTGAGCAAGGATCCTAAAATGATAGCTAAAGAGGTCCGCAAACATCGGAGTATGACGCATACTGGAGCATATGGTCGAATACTCAACAAATGCCTTCATCGGAAGGCCTGTTTGATTAGCGGACTGTTCAATGACCCCCAATATAACCGTCGCTATTGCCGGTTCTGCAGCAAATGCAATCTGCTCTGCTCGGACTTTGCTCAAGAATACTGCCTGTTATCTGAAAAGGTGCCCTATGTCTGCAACGGGTGTCAGCAAAAAACAGCCTGTGTTCTGGACAAGTAACTGTATAATGCCAAAAACGCCTTCAAACAGTACACCGAAAACTTATCTGACTGCCGGTCTGGCTGCACCTATAACGACGATGAGCTGAAATGGCTCAATGACATTGTCACGCCTGCGGTGAGGAAGAGCCAATCGTTGCACCATATTTTTGCCACATCCGCCAACCAGCTGATTTGCAGTGAACGCACCTTGTACTGACTCATCGATCAGTGCGCCTTTGATTGCCGTAATATCGGTCTGGTGCGTAAGGTCCGTTATCGCCCAAGTCAAGGTAAAAATCAACACAAAGTCGACAACAACTGCCGAAAGGGCCGTACTTATAAGGATTTCATGAATTACATGCATGAGTATCCAGATACTCCAGGCGTGGAGATTGATTCTGTTGAAGGACGTAAAGGCGGCAAAATCATGTTGACCATCATCTTTTCCCTGTCCGATCTTGTCCTCATCTATTTGAGGGACCATAATACCGCTCAATCAGTTATTGATGTGTTTCACTATACTGATGATGTCATCCACAGCATGGAATGCGGATCAGGCAAACTATGAAAAACATTCCATAGAATAAAAGCCGGCAAATCCTGCTCAGTCTGAAGCGAATGCTTCTGTAGCAGAAATACTTAAGAAAATTTTACCATTATTGAAAGACGGACAGGATATTGGCTGTCAGCCATCCGGGGAAACACAGAGTATACTTCGATATCAGGTCAAAGGTATGTATGGAACCAAGGAAATGCGCATGGCAGATGTCTTGGACGAAATGACACGACGTTTCAGAAAGGAGAGAAACATAAGTCAGAGAGAGATTATCGAGGTAGCTCTTATAGAGTTCTTCCGAAAATATGGACAGCGATATGAAATAGATACCTGCCTCGTAGATGGATAGATGCCCTATATGTCAGTCGTCTACAGCTTTCTTCTGTTCATTTATCAAAAAGTAGTTATAACCATGATGGGTACAAGGCTCTTCTCGATATTGCTGACAACCGTATCTAAATTTCTGGAATGAAACTGAAAGTCCAAAGATCAGAAAGAAGAACGGTGATGTGTAGAACATTGTGTTGCCGAATATTGATGATACGAGATAGGTCAAGACGATCGCGAACAAACCGCATTCAAAGGCCGATACCGTTTTATGCGTCCGGACAAAATTGATCGCATGAGACACGAGAGCAGACACATACAGCAGAAGCGCCGGCCAGCCCAGACTGGCTGCAATCTGGATGAATTCATTGTGCGGCCGGTCGATAGAGATGCCTGCTTCACGATAAGCCGCGCCAAGATTGTCCGGGCCATACCCCAGTAACGGCCGTTCAAGGGCCATCCGTAGACCATTTGTCCAGAGTATCCACCGTCCTGACCCGGCTGAAGGCGCCTTGTCAGAACCGGTGGCGATATGCTGTGTATCGCTTGCAAGCCGGAGCAGGTCGCGTATAAGATTGGCCTCAAGCAGGTTCATCACCGCTGTGACGCCGATAAAGCAGCCAATCGCAGTCAAGATGCGGCCGAGAACAGGTATGCGCAACCGCCAGGCTGCAAGGCCGGAAAAGACCAGCCCTGCAACAACGGCCAGATATGGGCCAAGCGAACCATTGT